>JAGLWO010000035.1 GCA_023133395.1 Candidatus Cloacimonadota bacterium
ACACTGACCAGTACTTTTCCCGTTTCAATTTCTTCCCCATCGGAAAGTTTTAAAACCAACTTATTATTCTTTTCAGAATAGCTCTCAACACTTGTGTTCAAACGCAATTTTATCCCTGATTTTTTCAAAGCCATTGCCAGTCTCCTGGATATCTCGATATCTTCCATGTAAACCAGGTTTGGGAGAAACTCAATAATTTCTACATCCACTCCGAATTGATTATAAATAGATGCAAATTCGCAACCAATAACTCCACCACCGATAACAACAAGTTTCCCGGGAATCTTCTGCATTTGAAGTAGATCACGAGAGGAAAGAATATTCTTTTTATTGAATTTTATAGTTGGTAATTCTTTTGGCTTGGAGCCTGTTGCAATAATAATATATTCAGAAATGTATTCAGATTTATCAGTATAAATTCTATATCCATTATTTATTTTTCCGATTTTAATTACATTTTCATTTATATTCGGAATTTTCCTTTTTTTGAACATAAATTCGATGCCGGAAACAAGTTTTTCCACAATACTGTTCTTTCTTTCCCAGACTTTTTGATACTCTAAGTCTATGTTATTTACAGAAATACCGAACTGTTCAGACTCTTTTATTTCCGAAAAGAGATCAGCAACTTTTACCAGAGATTTCGTGGGGATACAACCATGATTTAAACAGACACCGCCCAAACGTTCTTTTTCAAAAACAACAACATCAATATCATACTGCTGAAGCCGAATAGCTGTTACATATCCTCCGGGACCACCACCAATAATTGCAACTTTGAATTTGTTCACTCTATTTTCCTCAGGTGACTATTCAATATTCCCTTGGCTTTCCTGTATTTTGCTACAACACGACGTGATACATTAATACCTTCTTCTTGCAACTTATCTGCAATATCCTGGTCACTTAATGGATCTTTTTTATCCTCATTGTCGATCATTTTTTTTATTTTTGTCTCCACATTATGACGAGAAACGGAATTATAGTTGTTATCTTTTCCAGCTTTACTTGTGAAAAAATCCTTCAAGCACATAATTCCAAAAGGAGTATCTGCATATTTACTTCTAACAACTCTGGAAATCGTTGATTCATTTACCTGTAATTCTTCAGCAATAACAGAATATGTTAATGGGCTCAAGACTCCACTATTTTCATAAAAAAATTCGGTTTGGTTATTAATAATCGATTTGGTAACACGTTCCAATGTTCTGCTTCTTAAATAAACTGATTTTATGAGAAATTTTGCTGAATTAATTTTACTACGAACATAATCAACAGCAACCTTATCTTTCTTAACCTGCCTGAGAATTTCTTTGTAGCGTCTGCTCATTCGAATTCTTGGAAAAGTAAAATCATTGATAATTATTTCATAATCATCACCAATTTTTTTTATGATTACATCAGGAATAATGTAGTTTGTTTGATTATTCTGCAAACGTAAACCAGGTTTTGGATCTAATTGGGATATTTGTTGTTTCCAATTTAAAATTACACTGATTGTAACGCCATATTTTGAAGCAATCTTTTTATATCTTTTATGAATAAGATCATCAAAATTTTCTCTGATAAGTTTAATAATTTGTTCATTTTGTTGTGCGACCTCTAATTGAGCTAATAAGCACTCCTGGATATTTCTTGCAGTAATACCACTGGGTTCAAAATGCAAAATTACCTGATGAATTTCTTCTGCTCTTTCAATAGAAATTCCATATTCTTCAGCCAGATTTTCAATTTCAAAGACCTTTGGTAAATATCCGTGATCATCAGTACTTTCGATTAATTCATAAGCAAATTCGTATTCAATTTTATCCAGATCGAGGATATCCAATTGATCGATAAAATCACTCTTTTTATTCTCAGTTGTTCTTAGAATCTGTTCAAGATTTAATGATTCAGTGGATTGACTACGATATATATTCTCCTGATACAGTTCGTTATATGCATCCAGGATTTCACTTAATTCACGGGTTTCTTCCAGGGTTTTTTTGAGTTCCGGATCTTCTGTTTCTTTTTCAATGTCTTCTGAAATCTTATCTGTTATTTTTTCCTGGGAGAGTTTATCAACATCTTCAATAGATTCCTCATCTTCCCTTGGTTCTTGAAGTTCCAACATGGGATTAGTGATCATCTCTTGTTTAAGATGAGTTTCAAGCTGTAAAAGTGGCATTGCCAGCATTTCCAGAGATTGAAGCATCTTTGGCTTGAGTAAGAGGGTTTGAGTTTGTCTTTGAGCAAGGGTTTGACTTATCTTATTCATTATTCATTCCCAAAAGGATTTGTGAATCTATCCCCGAGATAAACTTCACGAGCCTTTTCATTATTAACTAATTCTCTGGAAGTTCCGGATAATAGAATTTCACCTTCAAAGATAATATAAGCCCTATCTGTAATTTTCAAAGTCTCTAACACATTATGATCAGTAATTAATATTCCAATATTTTTCTCTTTCAGCTTCTTAATTATATCCTGGATATCTGCGACTGCTAAAGGATCTATTCCAGCAAAAGGTTCATCCATCAACATAAATGAGGGTGAAGTGACCAAAGACCTGGTAATTTCCAGTTTCCTGCGCTCTCCTCCAGATAATGTATAGGCTTTCTGTTTTGCCAAATTCGAAATATCTAATTCATCAAGATGTTCTTCTAGTCTTCGTTTTTTTTCTGCTTTCGTAAGTTTCAATGTCTCGAGTATTGCCATAATATTCTGTTCTACTGTTAATTTATGGAAAATTGAAGGTTCCTGCGCAAGGTAACCAATACCAAGCTGTGCTCGTTTATACATTGGTATTTTAGTTATCTCAATATCACTGAAAAAGACCTTGCCCTCATTAGCTCTTATCAACCCAAGGATCAAATAAAAAGTTGTTGACTTGCCAGCTCCATTTGGTCCTAAAATTCCAACAACCTCACCTTGATTTATATTAATACTGACGTTATTTACAACTTTTCTTTTCCCGTAGATTTTAACCAGATTTCTTGTTTCAATTCTATCCATTTCTAGTTTTACTTTTATAAAATTAATTTAATTTGTCAAGGTATTGTTGGAACTTTTCAAAAGGATTGGAATAGATTATGCTCAGTTTCTTATTTTTTATGAAATTTATACATTCCATGTACTTGCTGTCTCATATCGATAGTTTCTATTTTGTTATCTTCGCTTATTGTAATAATAAGACGATCTCCTGTGGCTTTGTTTATAGCCAAGTCTCTTTTATCTGTTTTTTCCTGATGGAAGTATGAATCCACATGTCCTTGTGCATCGCAGAATTTTATGCTTCCCATATCAAAATGGAACT
>JAGLWO010000350.1 GCA_023133395.1 Candidatus Cloacimonadota bacterium
AGATGGAAACAGGAACAGGCAAAACTTATGTTTATCTGCGAACGATCTATGAACTAAATAAAAATTATGGATTCAAGAAATTTGTAATAGTTGTTCCCAGCATTGCCATTCGTGAAGGAGTGATAAAAAATCTGCAGATCACTCACGAGCATTTTCAAAACCTTTATGATAAAACTCCTGTAAATTTTGAGGTCTATTATCCTGGGAAAATCTCAAATTTACGCGGTTTTGCTACTAATAATAATATCCAGATATTGGTAATAAACATCGATTCATTTGCAAAAGATGTAAATATTATTAATAAACCAAACGATAAATTGACCGGTAAAAAACCGATAGAATTCATTCAATACACAAACCCGATTGTAATTGTAGATGAACCGCAAAATATGGAAACACCGATTCGAAAACAAGCAATTGAGAATCTGAATTATCTATGCACCCTCCGATATTCAGCTACACACACAAACCTTTATAATTTGGTTTACAGCTTGAATCCAGTACAAGCTTATGATCTCGGTTTAGTGAAACATATCGAGGTTGATTCTGTTGTTTCTGAGAATGATTTTAACGATGCTTTTATAAGTCTGGAAAGAGTGAGTTCAACTGCAACCCGAACTTCTGCCGTAATCCGAATTATTAAAAATACGGATAAAGGAGTTATCAAAAAAGCTCTATCTGTAAAAGTCGGAGATGATCTTTATAAACTTTCCAATTATCGAGAGATTTATAAAAACGGTTATATTATCAATGAAATAGATGTTTCCAATGAATGTATTTCTTTATCAAACGGAGATGACATTTTCGTAGGTGAATCTCGTGGTGGAATTACAGACGAGATTATGAAATTCCAGATCGAAAAAACAATAGAGGAACATTTCAAAAAAGAGAGAATCTTGCATAAGAAAGGGATAAAAGTTCTTTCTCTTTTTTTCATAGATAGAGTTGCTAATTACCGGAAGTATAATGAGTCGGGGAATTTATTGAAAGGCAAATTTGCAGTTTGGTTTGAGGAAATTTTTAATAAATATTCAGAAAAAACTGCCTATAAAGATTTAATTCCTTTTTCGATAAATGAAGTTCATAATGGTTATTTTGCTCAAGATAAGAAAGGTCATTTTAAAGATTCTCAAAAAGCAGCAAAATCTCAAGCAGACATCGATACTTTCAAATTAATTATGAGAGAAAAGGAAAAATTATTGGATTCAAATGTACCTTTGAGATTTATTTTTAGTCATTCAGCTTTGAGGGAAGGGTGGGATAATCCGAATGTTTTTCAGATTTGTACATTAAATGAAACAAAATCCGAACTCAAGAAAAGGCAGGAAATAGGACGGGGTTTAAGATTATCTGTAAATCAGAATGGAGAAAGAATCTTTGATAGTAACATTAATCGCTTAACTGTTATAGCAAATGAAAGCTATGAAGATTTTGCTAAGCAGCTTCAGAAAGAGATTGAAGATGATTGCAACGTTTCATTTAAAGGAAGAATTAAAAATAAACGAGATAGGGTAAAAGTCAAATACAGAAAAGGTTTTGAACTTGATGAGAATTTCAAAGAAATCTGGGAAAGGATAAAATATCAAACCACTTATCGTGTTAATTATCTAACTTCCGAACTAATACAAAAAGCATCTAAAGTTATAAAAGAAATTCCTGAAATTACAAAGACTGTTTTAAAAGCGACAAAAACCGCAATAAAATATAATGATGCAGGTGTTGGCTTTGACATTAAGGGTTCAAAAAAGATTTATCTTGAAAATGAATTCCTTATTCCAGATGTTTTAAATTATATTCAAAATAAAACCGGTTTAACTCGCTCCACTATTTTACAAATAATTAGAAAATCTAATCGTTTAAATGATGTTTTGATAAATCCACAACTTTTTATGGATTATGTTGTTAAAGGAATAAATGATGTTTTAAATGAACTAATTATTGACGGAATTAAGTATGAAAAAATCGGAAATAAAGAATACGAAATGCATCTTTTTGATGATGATGAAATAAATATTTATCTGGATAGATTAAAATTTGAAGTTAAAAATAATAAAAAAACAATATATGATAACATGATTCCACTCGATTCAAATGTAGAATATGAATTTGCTAAAGAATGTGAATCGAGAGATGATATTGAATTTTATTTCAAACTTCCATTCTGGTTCAATATTAAAACACCTATCGGGAAATATAACCCTGATTGGGCTTTGATTAAAAAGAATGAAACAAAAATTTATTTTGTTGCGGAAACGAAATCTTTGAATCAGCAATTAAGAAAGAGTGAAGAACAAAAAATTCAATGTGGAAAAGCTCATTTCAGAGAATTTGATGATGTAACTTTCAGAGGTCCTGTTTCAAAGGTTTCTGATCTGGATTGATGTAGAAATACTATATTAGGTCATTAATATTTGAAACAAAAATTTGTTGATTTTTATAAATAATATTATTTAAAAGCTAATCAAATCTTATGAGGAGGAATGAATGGCACAGGATAGAGGAGAAACCTTCAAACAGCTTTCCTGTTTGTGGGAAGACAAAACCATAAGTGTTCTGAAAACAAAAAATTACAAATACGCAATTTTGAGTGATCTGCATTTCGGGGATGGAAAACTGGCAGACGATTTTCAGCACAATGTCAAAACCATGAAGCGTCTGCTTTCTCATTATCTTGCAAAGGATTATCAGATTATCCTGCTTGGCGATATCGAAGAGTTATGGCAGTTCGATTTGGATATGATCGAGAAAGAATATGATGAAGAAATTTACAGTTTATTCAGGAAATTCGAAACTGATCGGATAATACGAGTGTTTGGCAATCATGATAAAGAGTGGGCTTCGCCACCTGATCCTGTGATGAGAAATCCTGACAGAGTAAAAGGAGCGCCTGAAGCTCTGAAAATGTTTGATGTAAACGGTGATTGCTTCATCCTTCTTGTGCACGGGCATCAGGGCAGTCTTGATGCAGATAAGTATAGTTGGATAAGCAAATTTTTTGTAAGAGGAATAATCAAACATGTTAAATCCATTGTAAAATCCTTAAAGTTTTATAGACATCCTTCAGCTACCAAATCGCAGATTACAAAAGATTACGAGCAAATCATGTATGCATGGGCAAAAGAGAATAAAGTAATTCTTATTTGCGGACACTCACATCGAGCAATATTTGCTTCCACTTCATATATAGAAAGGCTTAAAAACAAAATCTCAGAATTGCGTGCAGAAAACAAAGCACACAAGGATGATAAAGAGTTGTTAAAGGAAAATAAAAAGAAAATTAAAAAACGAAATAAGAAACTGAAAGATGAGAAAAAAAAGAACAGGGCTATCGATCCTGCAGATCCCGGGAGAGTACCCTTGCCCTGCTATTTCAATACAGGGTGCGGACTCTTCAGGAACGGGATAACCTGTCTCGAAATAGAAAATGATGAGATAAGATTGGTAAAATGGCATAAGGATAAGAAAGAGGAATCTTTCTATGAAATCTATGAGAGAGGTAAATTGAGTGAATTCTCAAGACAAACGAAGGACGTATAAATTTTTCTTAATAACAATAAAGAAGGAG
>JAGLWO010000351.1 GCA_023133395.1 Candidatus Cloacimonadota bacterium
ATCGTTAATATATGAATTGTTATCATTATCCCAAATCAATATTTCAATAGTTAATAAAGCTTTAGGGATAATAAATAGTAATATTGAGAAACACAAAATCATTAAATATCGTTTAATAATTTTCATCATATACCTCTTTTTTAATTTTGTTATGTATAATATTAACCACAAAGTTCATTTCTCCGACCTTGCCGTTCCCAAGAGAAAAACCCGGTTAGCTGTCCATTATACACATCTTTTGTGAATTGATCATCACATCATCAGAATCAATAGCCCTTACCTTTAGGTAGGGGAACGCTTGACAGGATGTTACGGAATAAGATTACCTTGCGGATGGTTAAAAACCTCCGCAATGGTAATTCGCTCACAGTCAACCATTCGCAAGGTTTCCCTTCTCACTTCTCCTTTTCCCTTCATCATTGTATATTCCGTGTACGATATTGGATATTCATAATTTTTTTGCCACATTAAGGAAGTATTGCTGTTACTCGATAGAAATACTTAGTTTCAGTAGCTCCATCAATATGAGTATATGTAGTTGCTCCGCCAGTTGTAGCCAATTCTGTAAATTCTGTATAAGGATCGTAAGAAAGGTAAACCTTATAATCTGTGGCACCAGATACCGGACCCCAGGTAATAACTACATCATCACCATCTATAGCAATTACAACTACGGGTTTGGTTGTTGATGTTAACTGATAAGGATCAAATGGTGTACCAATGGTTGTATTATTTTCAAAGACAATAGTCTCATTACAAGTATATATCATATCTGTTTCGGAATCATATATCTTAAAACTTATTTCTTCACCTGTATTTACATTACTTACAATATCAAAATACCAGAAACCGGTTGCCCCAGCTTCCCATGTTGCTACTCCCCGACATTCCAAACTATCAGTCCAACAAAATGCACCTGACATATTATTGCCAATTCCTTCAAACTCTTCTTCATCAAGTGTAATCTCTACCATTAGCACCATATGATACGCTGTCCCTGCAATAGCTTCCCAATCTGGTGGTCCATTGTAAACTTCTAAAGTAAAGTCAATTCCGTCGGTCACCTGCTCTTCAAAGACCTCAACGTCGACTATTGTTGAATCTTTGTAACCCTCTAATGATGCTGTTACATTATAAATTTCAGGTGTAATATTAATTATGTAATATCCAGTAGAATCAGAATTTACCGTAACTTCACCTACCGTGATATCTGCTTCCTCTAAATTACCTGTTCCTCCATTAAGTGTAACTATGCCTTCTATTGAACCTGTTGCAATCGGAAAAAGACTGAAAATCCCGCCTTGATCGTTAGTAAAACTATAACCACCCGGATTTAATTCGGTCAGATAGTAGTAACCATTGTAAGCACCAGACCAACCCCAATTAAAGTGAAAATAATTTGTTCCTTGATAACCGTCCATGTTAAATGCATGTCCATATTCATTATAACCACGATAAATAAGTGGACGACCATTATCTAATTCATTACGAACCATATTTTCCCATGTAGAATTAGCATAATTATCCTTAAGAATAAAATATGCACTTAGGTCATATTTAAAATAACCTTTTAATGCAGTTAGTGCGCTCGGAGAATATTCTCCTACCCAGGCACCTGACCCAGAGGATCCATAATCCATTTCAACAGAAACACCACAATGGTATAATAAGGTTTTTGTATCACTAGAAGCTAAGTTGTCGGGCATATTAGCCCATTCATAAATGGTATCAGCATAATTAGCAGAAAGCCATCCATAAACAGGGTGATAATAAAAACTTGAACCTGTTCCAGTATTTGGATGTGCCCAATATTTCATAACCTGTGCCATTGCAACTGCTGTGCAACCAGCATAGACATGTCCACCTGGACCCGCAGCATCCACAGGACAATACTCATTCCAGTCCCAATTCTGGTCCCATGCTATTGGATCAAGAAGTGGAGATACATCCTTGATATCTCTTATTTTTTTGAAATCTTCTGTTTTTACTTTTAACCTTTTCCATTCATCGCTTATTTCCCTGGTGGCAGAAAGCCTATTTTCTTTAGCATATACAATCTGCTCCTTAAAATTTGCAAGCATAGCATCAAACTGTGGTGGATGATTTTTTAATCCATAATTTTGTTCAAAGCTGTAACCTAAAATCGGGACAACAATATCATCTGCAGATACCATTACGAATCCGCCAACTGGCGGATTAAAATTGAAAATGCAGTAAATGTTCTCGGAATTCTCTTTTTCAATAAATGTTTCAACAATTTCAAGTTTGGTTGGACCATCATCAATTCTTTCAGAATACCAGTTCCTTGCC
>JAGLWO010000352.1 GCA_023133395.1 Candidatus Cloacimonadota bacterium
GTAAAGCTTTCATCATCATTTCCGGACCTGATGCATAAACAAAATCGAACATCTTCCTATTCTCTCGTTGATTATGTAGCATTCTTTTTACAACATCAACCGAAGTTCCTTTTTCTCCATAAGTTCCATCATCTGTAGCATTGATCACTTTAATTCCCAACTCGCTGAATTTTTCTGAAAATAAGTGCTCATCTTTTGTTCGTGCTCCATTTATCAATGTAACTTCCACCCCAATTTTTTTTAGAACTTTTGATAAAAAATAAAAAGTAGGAACAGCATAACCTCCGCCCACAAGCAGAACTTTCCCTTTGGATATAAAAAAAAAGGAACCGTAAGCTCCTCTTATAGATACATAATCACCCACTCTTTTTTGGAAAAGGTGGGAAGTAAATTCGCCAATTCTTTTTACAGTTATGGAAAAATCGTCTTTTGTACAATCAGAAATGGAAAATGGTTTTTCACCACCTTCAAAATCGGTGAGCATAATGAATTGCCCGGGTTTTGCATTTAGTGAATGTCTGAATGAATAAGTTTTTATATCGTTCGTTTCTGTTTCAATCTTCGCAATTTTCAGGGTAACTCGCTTATCCATTCAATTTCTCCAGTGTTGGAATATCATTTAGACTCTTATATTTATATTTATATTCATTTTCTTTTTCCCTTTGCAAGGCTTCGTTATTATCAAACTTTTGATAAAAATAGCTTTGGTTATGAAGTGAGGTAAATGGTGCCTGCTGTAGGAATGTAATATTAATGACATCGTCAGAATTATTTGCAGTATCATAATCATTAATACCAATACTATTCATTGTAAATAAAGATAAATCTATATCTAATTGATCCAATATTTCTGTTGGAATTTCTGGAAGAGCAATTTCTTCTATATTTGCTTGACCATAAACCGTTAGATACATATATTTTATAGAATCTTGTTGAGACCATTGTGCTAATATTTGATCAGCATTACCACTTACCTCAATATTCTTAAATTGATTACTTACATTATCGAAATCTGCTGAGATTGAACTCATAGGGATATCAATATCAGATGTAATTTCATAGTCGAAATAGTTGAAGGAATAATATTCAGTATCACCATAATACGCTACATTAACTCTATATTTGTCATGTGGAAAGTCGTCTCTATAAAACGCTGTGAACTCAATTACAGGATAATTCCAAAAATTGTTAATACTTATTGTGTTCCAATCTAACATATCATTTTTATAAGCATATATTGTAATACGATCAATCAGACGATTAACAAAGACAGTTTTTGCTAGCATAGGCTTATCTAGTTCAAAATTAAAATAATTAATTTCATTTTGCACAAAATTCTCACTAATAACCCAATCACAATATGCTATCCCTGTATTTGAATTATAAACTGATGTGAAAAAACTAATATTTTCATCATTATCCAAGTAATAAACATTTCCTTGATAATTGGAGGTTGCATTGGAAGAATAATAGTAATAATTTGAATATGAAATTAACCTACCTTCGTAATCTTCAGGATTACCAGGAAAATTTAATGTAATATCAATTTCACCTAAAGGCTCATCTATGTGATTGTAACCTTTAAGATACCATTCTCCCAACGGAACGTCAATATTCACAATTATGTTTATTCGGTGCTGATCATTATAAAATAAATAGTAGTCTTGAATAAGTATTACAGTACCCCTAGATGAATTAACATCTTCAAAAACGATAGTTTCATCTCCATTTATTTCTTGATAAGCGACACTGTTATCCAATTGAAGGATTGCATATCCAGTCCCTTTAATATAGTTTCTCAGGAAATTCATTGTGAAGTTCTTTGGTATATTAGAACCATCGCTATTTTCTGAACATCCATTTAACATAACAATAAAAATAATTGAAATAATAAATAACAACTTTTTCATAGATGATTCTCCATTTTTAATTTAACATTTCACATTTATAATTTTTCTAATCTCGGAACATCTTCCAAACTATCATACTCATTCTCATCCATAAATTCAATGATTTCCCGATTGATCTTATCAAAGACTTCGATTCCCCGATAATAAACAGCAGTGCCAACTCCTACCAGTGTTGCACCTGCCATGATCATTTCAATTGCATCCTCTCCGATTGTCACTCCACCCATGCCAATTATTGGAATATCAACTGCAGAATAAGCTTGATAAATGAGTTTTAAAGCTATCGGTTTGATACAGGGACCAGAAAGTCCACCAAATTTATTGAAAAGAACTGATTTCACCATTTTCGTATCAATGATCATTCCCGGTCCAACCGTGTTTATCAGACAAAGTGCATCGGCTCCAGCTTTTTCAGCAGCAAGAGCAATCTCAGTGATGCTTAAAACATTTGGTGATAACTTTGCAATTACAGGTAAGTTAGAAACTTCTTTCACAGCTTTAACAATTTTAAATACTTCATCTTTTGAAGAAGCTAAAGGAATTCCAAATTCATCATAAACATTGGGGCAGGAAAGATTCAATTCAATAAGTTCAGCTTTGGAAACATTCACATGATTTGAAAGCTCGACAAAATCATCTGCATTAGTAGCAAAAACGCTCACGATAACAGGTATATCGGAGCGTTCTTTAAATTCATTTATTTCTGCAAGTCCATCTACAATGCCGGGATTACACAATCCCATAGCATTCAATAAACCACTTTCAAATTCTGCAATAACCGGACCTTTGTGACCTGAACGGGATTCAAGAGTTAAGGATTTGCTGGTTACAATTCCAGCACCATTTTTTACAGATATATCCAAACCGGAAAACGACATATCCATAATGCCGGCAGGTAAAACAAGCGGCGATTCGACCTTGAAACCTAAAAACTTAGTTTTCAGTCTGTTATGCATATACCCACTTCTGGTTTAGATTTAAAATCGAGATCTAATTATGAAAGAAAATTAGATAAAAAATTAACCTCTGATTTGCTATACCAAAGAAAAATCTCTGCTAAATTGGTCAAATTATTTAAGTTATATTTTACAGAAAAAAATTGTAGGGGCAACACAAAAGGGAAGCAAGTGCTTCCCTGATAAACTTTTAGCGATTTATATAAAATTTATGAAATTATTATTCTGCAAATCTCTTTAGTTCCTTCACCATATCTTTCTTTTCCCAAGTGAATTCGTCAAGTTCCCTGCCAAAATGACCATAAGCTGCTGTGAGCTTATAAATTGGACGTTTTAATTTGAGATGCTTTATTATTCCCTCTGGTGTTAATGGAAATGTTTTTCGAACTATCTCGTTTAATTTTTTATCATCAATTTTCCCGGTTCCAAATGTGCGAACCATCACAGAAACAGGTTCTGCTACACCTATTGCATAAGCAAGTTGAACTTCACATTCTCTGGCAAGTTTTGCTGCAACAATGTTTTTGGCAATATATCGAGTCATATAAGAAGCACTTCTATCAACCTTGGAGGGATCTTTTCCAGAAAATGCTCCACCGCCGTGACTTCCTTTTCCACCATAAGTATCCACAATGATCTTTCTGCCTGTAAGACCTGTATCTGCTTGAGGTCCACCTGTTACAAAACGACCTGTGGGATTTATAAAGACCTTGGTTTTATCATCCATTAATTCTAACGGAATTATCGGTTTAATTACATATTTAATTATATCTTTTTCTATTTGCTCGTGACTTATTTCAGGATGATGTTGAGCAGAAACAACAACTGCTTCCACTCTGACAGGTTGTTTATCATAATATTCTACAGTAACCTGAGTTTTTCCGTCAGGACGAAGATAACGGATAATACTTTCTTTACGAACTTCTGCGAGTCTTTGAGAAAGTTTATGAGCTAGAGAAATCGTCATTGGCATAAGTTCTTTTGTTTCATTGCAGGCATAACCGAACATCATTCCCTGATCTCCAGCTCCCTGAGCGTGAGTATTTGTTTTATTCACACCAAGTGCTATATCTTCAGTTTGATTATCTATCGTAGTTATCACAGCACAGGTTTTATAACAGATTCCATAATCAACGCTGGTATAACCAATATCTCTAATAGTTTCCCTCACAATTTTTGGAATATCAACATAGCAGGTTGTGGTTATTTCTCCACCAACTACAGCCATTCCTGTAGTAAGAAAAGTTTCGCAGGCAACACGAGCATCTTTATCCTGCTTCAGGATCGCATCCAGGATTGCATCCGAGATCTGGTCTGCCATTTTATCAGGATGACCTTCAGTAACTGATTCAGATGTAAATAAATATTTTCCTTTTAACATAAATTTGTCCTTTGGAAATATAAATTTGTTATTTTTCCTCTTTTATGATATTTCCTTTTTCAAAAAGTTTATGAATTCAATTTCTGTTGGATCTACCCTCTGCAATATTGCCAGGTAAAAACTTATCATATCTCCTAAATAGATGAGAGAAAAAATCTCTTCAACCAGGAAATCACCTTCTACAAAGAATTCTAAGTATTCAACATTTCTATTTCTCAATAGTTTTTTGAAAGAATTAACCCTTTTCTGGTATTGGGGTTCTTCTTTAAATCTTTTCAAAATAATTGGAATAAAATAATTTTCAAATCCCTCAACTTCCCAACCTTCAATCTCGTTGTGATTCATCTCGGGAAAGGTATGATGGAAAGCAGGATATTTGGCATTCTCATTGATCTGACATTTCCAGCGATATGCTAAAGGGACTAATTGAGGATTGGAAGAATAGATGATCGGAATTCTACCTTTTATTTTTTCAGCAGAGCTTTTTGCCAGATTTTTCTCAATAGGTACATCATAAGCAATAGCTCCAGCTTTTTTCATTAGGTTTGTAACCACAGATTTAACTCTTTTGGAATGATTCGGGATTATTTCAAATTTCTCTAGAAGCTTCATTAAAGAAAAGAAAAGATAACCAATTGCACTGCGTGGAGGTAAACCAGGGAGTAACTCAAGCCAACAATAATTTTCATCAACTATCTCTTTAACTTTACCTCCAGAAGTAATTGCTCCAATGAATTTCGTTTCGCTTATAGCCTGCTTTAAACAACTTACAGTTTCCTCTGTATTTCCCGAATAACTGAGAATTATAATCAATGTATTTTCATTCAAGAAAGGAATCTGATAATCTTTAATAACTTCAAAAGGTAATTTTGTCCCAAACGATGTTTTAGCAATATCCCCTGAAATTGCTGAACCTCCCATCCCACAGATAATTACTTTATCGATATCATTCAATTTGAGTTTAGAAAAATTTAACGGACTATGTATTTTGGGCTCAAAATAAGATTTGAGAATTTGTTCTGGTAAATGAATAATTTTATTGTACATATCATCCGGATCGAGTTGTTTCATTTTCTTAATGTCATCGAGAACATTCATAAATATTAACTCTATTTTATGAGTAGCTGATATATTTCATCCGATGTATTTTTTCTCAAAATTTTAGCAACCAGCTTCTCAGCATTTTTTTTATCACATTTTAGAATTTCATTTTTAACTATCAGTAACCGACCTGGACTGACACTTAATTCATCGATACCCAGACCTACAAGTAGTTTTACAAATATTTTTTCAGAAGCCATTTCACCGCAGATAGCAACTTTGATTCCCTTTTCATGGGCATTATCTACAGTTAATTTTATAGAGCGGATAACCGATGGATCACAGGGTTTATAGTATTTCGAAATTGATTCATTATCTCTATCAACAGCCAGAATATATTGAACCAAATCATTCGTGCCAATACTTAGAAAATCACATTCTTCTGCAAGTGTATCTGAGGTAATTACTGCTGATGGAATTTCTATCATGGCACCTATTTCGATATCTTCGACATATCTAACTTTTTCTTTTTTTAGGTCTTTTTTGCATTCTTCAATAATTTTCTTTGCTTCAATAATTTCTTCCACACATGAGATCATAGGGAACATTATTTTCACATTACCTTTGATATTTGCCCTAAGGATTGCTCTGACTTGCTGACGGAAAATGGGAATATTTTCTAACGAAATTCTAATCCCACGCCATCCAAGATTGGGATTTTCTTCATGAGTAATATTCAGAATCTTGGAAAATTTATCTCCTCCAACATCGATAGTTCGAATAATAACCGGTTCTGGATAGCATTTTTCTGCAATTTTTCTATAGATTTTATATTGCTCTTCTTCAGAAGGAAGTTCATCAATATCTATAAATAAAAATTCCGTTCTGAAAAGACCAATACCTTCGCTTTTATATTTCAATACCTGATCGATCTCTTCAGGAATCTCGATGTTGCTCATTAATTTTATCTTTCTATTATCAATTGTTTTTGATTCAATATTTACTAATTTCTGAAGTTTTTCTTTTTCAGCATTTTCCTGTTGGAAGATTTTCTCATACTTTTCCAGAATTGATTTAGTGGGAGATATAATCAACTCGCCCTTATTTCCATCAATAATAACCTGTTGATTTTCTTCTATATTTTCCAGTAATTCTATTGTGCTCACAAGCGTTGGCAAGTTCATTGAACGTGCAATTATACTGCTGTGTGAGTTCTTACTCCCTTTCTCAGTACAAAGTCCCTGTATCTTTTTTTCGAATACTTTTGTCACGAATGAGGGAGATATGTTTTCCATAATCAGAATAGAGGTTTCATCAAGTTTGTTCAGTAAATTTTTACGTTTTTTCAGAGTATGACTAAGAAGTCTATAAGCAACATCCTCAAAATCCGATAACCGCTGAGAGAAAAATTCATTATCCATGTTATTGAAAATATCTGTGATTTCTGTAAAATAGGTACTAATTGCATTCTCCAGGTTATCAAGTTCTTCAGATATCAAAGCTGTAACCCGTTTCGAGAATTCAGGGTCTCTCAATATCATTTTTTGAGCTGTTAAGATTTCTTCGTTTTCCTTAGAATAGGAGTAATTTGAAATTAAATGTTCAATTTCTTTAACTACAAAATCTACGTCATCTTTGAACCGCTTAAGCTCAGCTTCTATCATATTCTTTGGAATCGATTTCCGATCAATATGAAGTTTTTCTCTCTCGATTATTTTTGCATAACCAATAGCAACACCAGCAGAAACAGGAATACCTTTTAATCTTTTCACAGTTATTCTTCTCCAAACTTAGACGCAAATAATTCAGCTATTTCTTTGATAAGAAATTCTTCATCAACTCCATCTGCAACCAGTTCAAGTTCAGAACCATATTCTGCTGCCAGGGTCATTACACCCATAATACTTTTACCGTTTATTTCCATATCCTCTTTGATGATACGAAAATCCGACCTGTATTTCGAAGCAGCTTTTACTATCAATGTTGCAGGTCTGGCATGCATACCAAGTTTATTTACAATTACTATAGTTTTTCTTATCATTTATGGTCTCAGAAATAAGAATTTATTCTCCTCCTTCGATAGAAGCATGTCTTAATTTAGCCTTTTTTTGTAAATCTTTTTGTAGTTTTTGTGTATAAACCTTTGCAGCATCATAGCCATAAAGCTTTAAAATATGGTTCATTGCAACAACTTCAATAACTACAGCAACATTCTTCCCAGGTGATACGGGAAGATAAATAATCGGTATTTTAACACCCAGAATATCAACGAAGTTATCACCTAACCCAATTCTCTCGTAATCCATAGTGTCTTTCCAGGGCATTAATTCGATCTGAACATCGATTCTTTTCTGCTTTCTAACTGCCTGGATTCCAAACATCTTTTCCACATCAATAAGACCAACTCCGCGAACTTCCATAAAATGTCCGTATTCATTTGTTGATGTTCCAAATAGAACATCTTCTTGGGCAAATATCTTAACAACATCATCTGTAACCAGGCACCGTCCTCTTTCAACCAGATCAAGAGCACATTCACTTTTCCCGATTCCGCTCTTACCGGTTAAAAGAATACCAACTCCAAAAACATCAAGCAGGGAGCCATGAATAGTTTTAGAAGGTGAAAAAACCTCGCCTAAATATTTCCTGAGTGAATGATAAAGTTTATCAGTAGTTAATCGGGAACTCAACAGTGGAATATTCATTTCATTTGCCAGAAATTCCATTTGTTGTGGTAAGGAAAGTCCCTTTGTTACAATAATACATGGAATATCATAAACCAGAACTTCCTTAATACTGTTATACTGATCCTCTTCCTTGAGTGATTGCAAATAGCTGATCTCAGTTTCACCCAATATCTGTATTCTTTTATAGGCAAATCTTTCGAAATAGCCTGCAAAAGCTAAACCTGGTCGATTGAGATACTGACTGGTAATATCCTTTTCCAGAGTTTTTGGATTGGTTATAACGGAAAGTGAAAAATCTTTTTTCTTGGTCCTGCAAAATTCTTCTACACTTATCTTTTTCATTTTTTCAACCTTTGTGAAAATTATCCTTTTTGATCTATTATTAGAATGAAAAAGGAGTTCTTAAATAATTATGGTTCGATTAATTTATAATGTTCTTCATCTTTCTTAATTAAAACATTAACTCTATCAGTTACTTCATTTTTAAATATAAAGTATGAGTCATCTATTTCATCGAATTTTTCCAAAGCTTCATGAACTGACATACCTTCAGCTAAAATCCGCTTTATCTTCACAGTTCTTCTACTGCTTCCTCTTTCAATCAGGTTAGCATATACAAAACGACTATTCTCTTTCAAGCCTTTTTTGTGATGGTTAGACCATTTGTCTTTCATCTTTTTAATCTGCTGTTCCATTTTATCGACAGATGTATCGATAGCAAGGTACATATTTTTTTCAGTTGTCTCACTTTTCAGGTTATGTTTCGGTGCATGAATAACCAACTCAACTTTATTACGATTATTTTCTAAAGAAAGAACAAAATGAGCATTAATGATATTTTCAAAATACCTATCCAATTTAAAACAGGAATCATTGATATGGTCTCTGATTGCATTAGTTAAATCAAAATGACGTGCAGTTATTGTAATTTGCATAATTAACTCCTTTTAAATAATATTTTTCTCGCTTTCTCTGCATGAAAAGAGCTTCGGACAAGAGGAGCAGATTCAACAATCTCAAAACCCATTTTTAAACCCTCTTCTTTGAAAAAATCGAATACATTTGGATGTATATACTCAATGACCGGATGATGATTTTGAGAAGGTGCTATATACTGTCCAATAGTTACGATATCCACACCTACTTTTCTGAGACTTTCCATGAGATTTAGCACTTCTTCTTTTGTTTCTCCCAAGCCCACCATAAAACCGCTCTTTGCTAGAATTCTTGTGCTGGACTGGCGAGCTTTATGAAGAACATTTAACGACCGCTGAAAATCTGCCATCGGTCTAACTGTTGAATAAAGCCTTGGCACGGTCTCGACATTATGGTTTAACACGTCCGGAGCAGTTTTCACAACTTTTTCTACCATCTCCAGATCACCATTAAAATCCGAAATTAAAAGTTCGATGGAAACATCTTTCCTACAGATTTTTCTAATCTGTTTGATAACTTCAATAAACTGAGAAGCACCTCCATCAGGAAGATCATCACGAGTTACTGTGGTGATAACTATATGCTTCAACCCTAATTCTTTTGATAATTCTGCAATTGCTTTAGGTTCGTTGGAGTCAGGTTGTTGCAGTTTGTTTTTGTTTTTATCTATAGCGCAGAAAGTACAATTCCGGGTACAGGTCTCCCCCAAAATCATAAAAGTTGCAGTACCGTTTTCAAAACATTCTCCCTGATTGGGACATCCAGCATTTTCACAAACTGTGTGAAGATTATATTTCCGTAATTTTTTTATAATTTCCCTTGTTTTTTTTGCTCCAAGTTTTTTAGACTTGAGCCAATCTGGTTTTCTGAGTTCCTTCATATATTCTTTATATCAACTTACATCTTATGTATAGCAAGTTTTTCCAGGTCTTCCACTGCTTCCATTATAGTTTCAGAAAGAGTTGGATGAGCAAAAACAATCTTTTTAACATCTTCTATCAAAGCTTGTGTTCCAATTAGAATCCCACCTTGAGCTATGAGTTCAGTCGCTTGAGGACCGATTATATGTATTCCTAAAAGTTTATGTGTATCTGCATCTGCAATTACCTTTACAAAACCAAAAGTGCTTCCAAGACTAAGAGCTTTTCCATTTGCAGAGAAAGGGAATTTACCTACAAGTATATTACCAAATTTATCTCTTGCCTGTTGTTCAGTTAGTCCAACCGAACCGATCTCCGGATTTGTAAAAGTACATGTCGGAATATTTTCATAATTCAGTTTAATTATATCTTTTTTATCAGAATTAACTTCGTTATTTATTATATCTGCAACGATTAGACTCTGCTTACTTGCAGTATGAGCCAGCATCGATTTACCTGTAACATCTCCAATTGAAAAAATATTTGGTATGTTTGTTCGTAATTCATCATTTATTTTAA
>JAGLWO010000353.1 GCA_023133395.1 Candidatus Cloacimonadota bacterium
TCTTTGTTATCTGCAAAACGGGTCATGGTAATATATCGCCATGCTATTTCTTCTTCCATAATATCTGAAAGCTCTCCGATCTTTTCCATAAATTTTATTAGTTCATCTGCAGAATTGATCTCCTCAGCTTCCAGTTTTTTCATCTCTTTTTCCACATTCTCCCATTTTGTAATATCGAGGTCTTCAGGGAAATAAATTCTCGGGCTTTTTATGATTTTCTCATCTGTGTAGTTCATAACATTGGCTCCTTTATCTAACTGATTTAATTTTGGTTTTCGATGTTTTTTTTATTTGAATTTCTGACAAGTTTTTTCAATTAGGTAAATGTTAAGTTTAATAGCTTCAGATAAAATTCAACTTGACTTCTCAGTTGTTTAAAATGAAAAGAACTTAGAGATAAATAATAGATACAGGTTATTTTTATATCTCTAAAAATGTTAAATTTTAAAAGGATTAGGTTATGGAAACACAAGAAATATTAAAAAAAATTGCTAAGGACGATGTAAAATTCATTCAACTGCAGTTCACGGATTTATATGGGACTGTTAAGAGCTTAACTATACCTGTGAAGCAACTTCCTGATGCCTTTGAGAACGGTATCTGGTTTGATGGCTCCTCTATTTTGGGTTTTTCCAGGATTTGTGAAAGTGATATGTACTTAAAACCGGATATAGCAACCTATGCTGTGATTCCCTGGCTTCATTCGGAATATGGGAATACTGCCAGATTTATATGTGATGTGTATAATCCTAATGGAAAACCATTTGAGGGAGATCCAAGATTTATCTTGAAAAGGGCAATTGCAGAAGCAAAAAAAATGGGATTCACTTTTAATACAGGTCCAGAGATGGAATTTTTCCTTTTCAAAACAGATAATGGTCTTTCTCCATTACCTCATGATACAGCCAGTTATTTCGATCTGACAACCGATGAGGCTTATGATATCAGAAGAGAAATGAGTGTAGCTTCAGAACAGTTTGGTATTGAAATTGAAACAACACACCATGAGGTTGCCAGTGGTCAACATGAGATTTCATTTAAATATGGTGATGTTTTAACCACTGCTGATAATGCAATTACGCTTCGTTTTGTTGTGAAGGCTATTGCGCAAAAACATAATCTCCATGCTACTTTTATGCCTAAACCCATTG
>JAGLWO010000354.1 GCA_023133395.1 Candidatus Cloacimonadota bacterium
TAATGCACATTTTGGTGAGGAAGCTCCTTTGGTTGGCAGGTCTGGTTCAGGGACAATATTTTTTACAAACTGCAACCTACTATGTAATTTCTGCCAGAACTATGATATCAGTCATGAAGGTCATGGACATGAAGTAACAGATGAAGAACTCGCTGAAATGATGCTTTTGTTACAAAGTCGGCGATGTAATAATATAAACTTTGTGACTCCTTCCCATGTAGTTCCCCAGATCCTGTCCGCATTGGAAATTGCGATCGAGAAAGGTTTATCGGTTCCTCTGGTTTATAATACAGGTGGATACGATAATGTGGAAACTCTAAAACTACTGGAGGGAGTGTTCGATATTTATATGCCGGATTTTAAATTCTGGGACTCTGAAGTAGCAAATAAAACCTGTAATGCTCCTGATTACCCTGAGGTTGTTCGCAAAGCTGTAGCGGAAATGCACAGACAGGTTGGAGACTTAGTCATCGACAAAAATGGAATTGCAAGTAGTGGTCTTCTTATCCGTCATCTTGTTCTGCCTAAAGGACTTGCTGGAACAAGAGAAATCGCTGAATTCATTGCTAATAAAATATCATCAAATACTTATGTGAACATTATGCCGCAATACCGTCCCTGCGGAAAATCATACGAAATGGAAGAACTTTCTAATTTCCTCACTCAAAAAGAATATAATAATGCTGTTCAATCTGCAAAAGAAGAAGGTCTGTGGAGGTTTGATTAAATACTAAATTTTCTATTATCAAGAAGTTATAATAGTTTTCATCTCATAAACCGCTTCTGCAAGCCCGGTAAAAACAGCCCGTGAAATGATGCTGTGTCCGATATTGTATTCCTCAAATATATCCATTTCTACCAGTTTATGTGTATTATGATAATTCAATCCATGTCCAGCAACAACTCTCATTTTACTTTTTTTAACCAGTTTTGCAGCCTGGAAAATTCTTTCCAATTCTTTATCTATTTCATTTTGTTTCTTTAAATTTGCATATCTGCCGGTATGAATTTCCACAGCATCAGCACCTATCTCTTTTGCGAATTCTATCATTTCCAAATCAGGTTCAATAAACACACTGACTTCAATACCTGCTTTTTTTAATTCTGTAATAACAGACTTATGATCTTTATTTAATTTCAGACCACCTTCGGTAGTTAATTCTTCCCTCTTTTCAGGAACAAGTGTGACTGTATCCGGTTTTATTTCTTTTGCAATTTTCACCATTTCCGGGGTAGCTGCCATTTCAAGGTTCAGTCGCGTTTGAACAGTTTTCCTGAGGATTTCTAGATCCCTGTATTGAATATGACGTCTATCTTCCCGTAAATGTATTGTTATCTGGTCAGCACCGTTCTGTTCCGCAACAGCAGCAGCTTGAACCGGTTCAGGTTCTATACCCAATCTTGCTTGACGCAAAGTAGCTACATGGTCTATATTAACACCCAGATCTGCCATTTTTACTCCTATTTGTTTATGGAATTGTTAAATTTAAAGGTATTCTATCCTGATTACAATATCCGCTTTATTTCTTAATTCTTTGATATGACGAATAAGTTTTAGCTCCGAATCGATTTGCTGAAGTCTTTTCTTCAAAGCATCCTTAACTTCATCAAAATCTGCAAATTTGCTTTCTTTATGGTCTGTTATCATGATTATGTGGTAACCGAATTCAGTTTTTACAGGTTCACTTATCTCATT
>JAGLWO010000355.1 GCA_023133395.1 Candidatus Cloacimonadota bacterium
AAAGTTTAATATTTGTTTTCGTATTTATTCTCCCGAAATTTGTTCTTTTATCATTTCGCTGAGTTTTTGAATATCAAAGGGTTTAAAGATAACATCTTTCAGCCCGTCTTTCCTGGATTTCACGACCACATGATCCGGGTCGTAACCAAAACCTGTCATCATTATAATAGGAAGGTTTTCATTATATTCTTTAGTTCGAGAGTATAGTTCATACCCGTCCATATCCGGCATGGCAATATCTGTGATGAGAAGATCGATTCCACTTCTCATTATCCTGTTCAAAGCTTCATATCCTGTATTTTCACAGATTATTTCAAAATCGTTTTCACATTCTCCCAGTACCATCTTCAAATAATCGGTTACAGAAACTTCATCATCTACGATCAAGATTTTTGATGCCATAAACTACTCCAGCAAATCAGCCAAAAAACTCACTTATTTTTGAAATCGACTTTTTATAAATCTCATTTAATTGTTCAAGTTTATTTTTTTTCAGGTGTTGATAAATTATCCATCGCTCTGCCAGTTGATCCTTTTCAAAAGCCATCATTTCATTATCCCTGTAATTAAAATAAAGCTTGGGAAAGTATGTAGTTTTACTGTTCTCTAAAATTTCTATCAGAATTCCATTTTCTATTTTATATTTCTTTTCATCCTCAGCAAAACTCAAATTTATCTCTTTTGTAATATGAAGAAATTTAATGATTTCATAATATTTTTCTATTATCTTTCTCTGATTCTTCAAAGTTTCTGCTTTTTCAAATTTAAGTTCATTAAAATACTTATCATGCTTCTTCAGAATTTCATTTATCAACTTATCATCCGGTTTCATATAAGAATTTAAAATGATTTTTGTAATCTCTTCATTTTCCTTTAAGCACCATCCGGAACACTTTTTCAGTTTATAGCGCTGGCAGGGATAATTCTCATCTTCACAAACCGGGAAACAAAAAAGTTTACCCATTGTATCTAAAAAATCATAAAGAAAAAAACAGTCTTTGAACGGACCAAGAAAGTATAGTTCACTTTGAGTATCCTGAGTAACTTTTACAAAAGGAGGTTTCCTGAAATCAATTCCCAGGTACACATAATTCTCAAATAGTCTAATGAGCCTGTTATATTCAGGCGTTTCTTTATTGAAGAGTTTCTTTTTCTCAACAAGTGCATTAAAGAAAGTTTCCGTTTCTTCATAAGAAACTTCTTTGGTTAATGATACCATTTTGAAGATATTTTCGTCTTCCAGGTTTCTTGAAAGGAAAGTATTGATCTTAGCTTTAAGGTTTGCAGTTATTCCTGCAAACAGTATTTTGTTTTCATCTGAAAAGGTAAAGATACCGTGGCTTTCCGGAATTTTTTGTTCTTTGAAATCCTTTTTTGCAAATTCTATCATGCGGTTTAATGTTTACTGTTAAATTGAGGTGTCAATAAAAAAGGATTTGCATATCTTGCGAAGGTTGTGATAGTTCTTAATTTTGTGCCTTCTCTGCGTAAGGTGAGTGTCAACCCACAAAACAAATAATTGACATTTAGAATGCATTATGGTTTATAAACATATTAATGAATTTTAAATTTAATTGCATTCGACTGGGAAACTGGTTTACACAATTATCGAACGAGGATGTATGACCGTAACCTGATGCACTTATAAGTCCAAGGTATATTCTTAATATTTTCATAGATTTATTAATAATATTTGACTTATTTATGTTGAATTTATCTTATTGATTTGTTATTAAGAAAATTAATAACTTTCGGGAGTCGTTTATGAAGAATATATTTTTACTTCTTATTTGTACATTATTAATTTCATGTACAAGTAAACAAACTACCAATATAGAAAAAACTACTAACTTCACTTTTAACAGACTTAATACAATAAGTGTTCCATTTATTACTAATGAAGGTCAAATTTCAAAAGAAGTATCATATTATGCTAATATAATTGATGGATATATTTTTGTAATTGATAATGGTGAATTAGTATATAGTTTTAAGGTTCAGGGAGTTGAAGATATTGCAATTAACTTGTCAGAATCATTTACAGGAAGCAATGAAACGATGATAATTGGTGAAAGTGAATCTATTACTAAAGTAAATTACATCAAAGGAAATGATCCTGTAAAATGGAAAAGTAATATTTCCACGTACGATACTGTAGATATGGGGGAAATTTATGATGGTATTGGATTAAAGTTAAAAGCATATAATAGAAACGTGGAAAAAATATTCACTGTTGACCCTGGCATAAAACCAGATAAAATACAGATAAACGTAAAGGGTATTGAAACTGCGAAAGTGAATGCTAATGGAGAATTAGAATTAATTACAAGTGTAGGAACTATAGTATTTACAAAACCTATAGCTTACCAGTTTATTAATGGACAGCGTCAAGATGTGAAAGTTTCATACACAATCTTAGATAATTGCAATCAAGGTGAATATAATTATGGTTTTATTGTTGGTAATTATAATTTAGACTTTGAACTGATTATTGATCCAATGATAGCTTCAACGCTTTTTGGAGGAATTGATCATGATGGCTGGGATTCTTATGCTCATCTTGATAGCGAGGGAAATATTGTAGTGTATTCCAGAACTTATTCACCCAATTTGCCTACTACACCTGGAGCTTATGATGAAACATTTAACGGTGACTGGTGTGATGTTTACATATCAAGATTTAATCCTGACTTAACAGAACTTTTAGCTTCAACATACATTGGTGGTAGTGATAATGAATTCGAGGGAGAATTTGATATTAGTTCCGATGGAAATATTTATATTACAGGTCGAACAAAATCAGATGATTATCCGATTACTCCAAATGCCTATGATCAAATTTTTAACAGCGGACTTTTATCTGATTTCTTTGAAATTTATGTTTCGTGTTTATCTGCTGATCTAACAACTCTTTTGTATTCAACATATTTGGGTACACACAATGGTGATTACGGCGACTGCATAATTTTGGATAGTAATGATAATGTATATATTACAGGACATACACGCAACTCCGATTTTCCAACAACACCAGGTGCTTATGATGAGACTTTTAATACAGTAATTAATGCGGGAGATGCATATGTCTCAAAGTTTGATACTACATTATCAAACCTTCTCGCATCAACTTATTTGGGTGGTGGTAGATATGATAGAGGATATAGTTTGGTTTTTGATGAAAATGAAGATCTCTATATTGCTGGACGTACTGATTCTCCAGGATTTCCCACTACACCTAATGCTTATCTTCCTGAACAGGCTTGGGCTTATGATTTTTTTATTTCTAAGATGGATAATAATTTAACAACCTTATATACATCAACATATTTAGGTGGTGAAGATGGATTTGAAGAAATTCCTAAAATAAAACTTGGTTCAGATAACTGTATTTATTTAACAGGAACAACCGGATCAGATGATTATCCTACAACACCTGGTGCTTATATTACATCATTTGGTGGCGCGGCAGGTTCTTCAGATGGTGTAGTATCAAAATTAAATGCTGACCTTTCAGAATTATTGGCTTCAAGTTACATTGGGCACTGGTATTATGATTACTGTTTTGCTATTCATGTTGATGATGATTTAAATGTGTATGTTGGTGGAGCAACCGATGAGGCAGAGTTTCTTGCACATCCAAATGGATGGTTAACAACTCTGGATGGACGTGATGCATTTATAGTAAAATTAAACAGTGAATTATCAGAACGAATTGCTGGTACTTTCTATGGAGGTAGTGAGAGTGATTATGTGACTCATATTATTGAAGACATGAATGGTAACATTCTAACTACTGGTATTGCTATATCTCCTGATTTTCCAACCACACCAGGTGCATATGATGAATCGCATAATGGGAGTTATGACCAATTTATTACAATATTTGATCCATGGCTTTCTGGAGACACAGATATATCTGAACATGAAATATCTCCAGGTAATGTAGTTTTACATAATAGTTATCCCAATCCATTCTCAATATCAGGATCAACTTCTGGAACAATATTAAGGTTCGATTTGAAAATAAATTGTCATGTTGCTCTTGATATATATAATATAGAAGGTCAAAAAATAAAATCATTACTTTATGAATCATTTAATGCGGGAACTCATTATGTAACATGGAATGGAAAGGATAATTTTGGTAACAAAGTAGCTGCAGGAATATATTTCTGTAAATTAAAAGCAGATGATTACAAAAAAGTTAAAAAGATGATCCTTATCAAATAAATAAGGAGACTATTATGAAGTTTCTATTTTCTGTTTTCTTTTTCATTGTTTTAATTTCATTTCTGGTAGCAACTATCATCAACGTACCTGCAGATCAATCGTCGATTCAAGACGGGATTAACGTAGCAGTTGATGGGGATACTGTTCTTGTACAACCTGGAACATACTATGAGCTTATCAATTATAATGGCAAAAACATTACTCTTGCTTCCTTATTTTTAACAGCTCAGGATACAACCTATATTTCACAGACCATTATAAATGGATGGCAGGTAAGTAGTGTAGTAACATTTGAAAATGGAGAAAGCGAAATTGCCATTTTAATAGGTTTTACTATCACTAATGGTTTTGGTGAATATGGTGGTGGGATATACTGTGATAATTCCAGTCCGAGTCTGGAGAATGTGACGATAGCGAATAATTATGCTTTACCTCATGGTGGCGGGATCTACTGCGAATCAAATTCAAATCCGAGTTTAGAGAATGTAATCATAGTGGATAATTATGCTATAGGTTTTGGTGGCGGGATCTACTGTGATAATTCCAGTCCGAGTTTGGATAATGTGACAATAGCGAACAATTCGGCTTCTCCTCATGGTGGCGGGATCTACTGCGAATCAAATTCCAATCCAAGTGTTAAAAATGTAACAATAGCCAATAATTCGGGTGGATTTAGCGGTGGTGGAATTTTCTGTAGTTACTCCAGTCCAAGTCTGGAGAATGTGACGATAACAAATAATTATGCTTATTTTGGTGGTGGGATTCTTTGTCAAAGTAATTCCAATCCAAGTCTGGAGAATGTGACCATAGTGGATAATTCTGCTTCTGGTTTTGGTGGTGGGATTTATTGCTGGGATGATTCCAGTCCGAGTTTAGTTAATTGTATTATGTGGAACGATACTCCGGAAGAGGTTTATTTTCATGACGAATTGGGATCCAATACAATAACAATAGCATATTCCGATATTGAGGGTGGAGAAGCTGGAATTGAAACAAACAATAACGGCTCAGTTAACTGGCTGGAAGGTAATATAGATACTGATCCCTTATTTGTCGATCCAGAAAATGGTGATTATCATTTAACTGAAAATTCACCATGTATAGATGCAGGTAATCCTGATCCAATATATTATGACCCGGAAGACCCAAGTAATCCTGGTTATGCTTTATATCCTGCAATGGGAACTATTATAAATGATATGGGAGCTTATGGAGGTCCAAATGCATTTGCCTGGAATCCGGTTTCTGTAGAAGATAATAATATTATAATCAAACCATCATTGTGTAAACTTTACCAAAATTATCCTAATCCGTTCAACCCGACAACAACTATCTCTTTCTCAATCCTAGAAGAGAGCAAAGTTGAAATATTAATCTACAACATCAAAGGACAAAAAGTAAAAACGATTATCACCGCTCAATTCGATTCTGGAGTTCATTCAGTAACTTGGAACGGAGAAGATGATTCCAATAAACAAGTTGGTTCAGGTGTCTATTTCTATAAATTGAATACAGGTGATTACCAGAAAGTTAAGAAGATGATTTTGTTGAAATAAAGAGAAGCCATCTGGTTTCTTTTTTCCTTCATAAACCCCGTTCAGTTGATAATGAACGTGTCTATTTCCCGTGATATTTTCGATAAAGTATAAAACTATATCTACAAAATTATCTTCCATTTTAGGTCTTTTAGATTCAGTGTGATTTCTTTGTCTAATTAAGAAAATGAACAGTAAGCCTTTTTATTTGACATAAATAATTCAAGAAAGTAGGTTTGTTTTTGAATCAACAAGGCAATAAGAAAATATGTTATTCTGATAAAATTAAATTGAAAAGGGAAATATTAAAATCACAGCAAAAAGTTCGTATATCCTCCCAAATCGGGAATGACGGAACATAACCTTGAAAAGGTCAAAAGTAAGAATTCACTTCGTAAGAGACATTTGCAAGATTAATATATTTGGTGGATTAGTACCTACTCTACTGCTATTTAATTTTGCGCCTTTTAGCGGCTAAATCCTTGACGCTAAATTCACCTTTCACAAATTCGCAATTTATGAATATCTTTTACAATAAGATAAGCTCTATCATTGATAGATCGGGATTCATCGAACAATTTGATTCGATTGTGCAAAACAAGAAATCGGGAACTCTGGTCCATAATTTAAACCGCTCTGCAAAATCGCTGCTGCTAACAAGAGCGTTCAAAAAAACCAATAAAAATATTATCTTCGTAACTGCTGATGACAAAGTTGCCGAAGACTACATAGAAGATCTCGATCTCTTTGTAGGTCAGGATTCATCTTATTTTCTACCGGATTACGAGGTTCTTCCTTACGAACAGCGATCACCACATTATATGATCCGTGCTCAAAGGATTGAGACTTTAACTGCTGCGGTTTCAGAAAAGTCAGCTATCTTCAGTGTTTCTATTCGTGCTATTTTAAGAAAGATCGTTTCTGCTGATATTTTCAGGAAAAATATCATTACTCTCAATAAAAATGAAGAATATAACCCGGATATTCTTATTTCAAATTTGGTTGGAATGGGCTATGAAACCGAATTCCAAGTTTCTAAAGTTGGAGAAATTGCTCGTCGTGGTGGGATAATCGATGTGTTCAGTCCCAACTCCACCAAACCAGTCCGTATTGAATTTTTCGGGGATGAAGTTGAATCCATCAGAGTATTTTCCATCAGTTCGCAGCGCTCGACTGGTGAGGAACTGGATACTGTAACACTGATTCCTTCCAGAGAATTTTCCCTCCATGATATCGATACAGAGGAGAAATTGTGGGAAAGGATTCACAAAGATGGATTTTATGATGGCATCGAGCTTGATGTCTCTCTCCTTCTACCAAAAACTGGTACTTTCCTGAAATATTTTTCTCCTGAAAATTGCCTGATATTCTGGGATGAATTTCAGTTCTTTTTCTCCTGTTTTAATGAAATTTTTGAGGAAACTACAGACCTTTTTCAGAAAGTTCATTCTAAGTATAAGAAGCGTATTATTCCCATTCCGGAAGATATTTTCGGAGGTGAGCAGTTCATAAACAAAGTCTTCAAGAATTACGCAAACTTTTTCCTCTCATCTTCATTCCAGAATTTTAAAGAAATCTCCGAAAGGTACAAAGCTCCCACAACTTCTCAAACGAATTTGCATGGAAACCTGGATTTGCTGGAAAAAGACATAAAAAAGAAACTGCAAAAAGGCTACAGGATATTTATCCAGTCCGATAACACCAGCCAGAGCAAACGGATGCAGGACTTGCTACCGCAATTTGAGGAACATGTAGATTTTACAATCGGAGTCTTCCAAAATGGATATAACCTAACAGATACAAAGCTGGCTATATATACAGATCACGAAATATTCAGCAGGTACAAACGAAAACGTCGACAGGCAAGATTTACCAAGGATGAAGCTTTAGTCGATTATGAATCACTCAAACCTAGAGATTATGTTGTTCATATAGATCACGGTATCGGGATTTATGCAGGTTTGAAAAAACTCAATATAGAAGGAAGTAACATTGAATGTCTAACCTTGAAATATGCAGATAACGATGTGGTCTATGTTCCCACTTTTCAACTTTCTCTTGTTTCCAAATTTGTTTCGGAAGAAGGGATCACTCCTGTAATTCACAAACTAGGGAGCAAAAAATGGGAATATGCAAAAAGGCGTGCTAAAAAACAGATCGAAATGGTGGCAGAGGATCTAATAAAACTTTATGCGGAAAGAAAACTAAGAAAAGGTATTGTCTTTGATCCGGATACAACCTGGCAGAGGGAAATGGAAGATTCATTCATTTATGAAGATACTCCTGACCAGGCACAAGCATCTCGGGAAATAAAGGACGATATGGAATCTAATTCTCCCATGGAGCGACTTCTCTGCGGAGATGTTGGTTTCGGAAAAACTGAAGTTGCCATTCGAGCTTCATTCAAAGCAGTTATGAGCGGTTGGCAGGTAGCGATTCTTGTGCCGACTACTTTGCTGGCAGAACAGCATTTTTTCGTATTCAAAGAACGCCTGGCTCAATATCCTGTTCGCATTGCCATGTTCAGTCGTTTTCGTTCTCCCTCAAACATCAAGAAAGATGTTGCAACCCTTTTTACCGGAGAAGTAGATATTGCTATTGGAACGCACAGATTGCTTTCAAAGGATATTAAATACAAAAAACTGGGATTGCTTATTATCGATGAAGAACACCGATTCGGTGTGCGTCACAAAGATAAACTCCGTCAGATAAAATCTAACGTTGATACACTTTACATGAGTGCAACACCAATCCCCAGAACAATGTATATGGCGCTTTCCAAACTGAAGGAACTTTCTCT
>JAGLWO010000356.1 GCA_023133395.1 Candidatus Cloacimonadota bacterium
TTGAAGTAATACATGCATACCACCCCTGCGATTTCTGATAATTTATAAGTGTCATTTCTTTTGTAGTAACGGAATCAGAAATAGTATTTACAACAGCACGTTCTTCTTCATAAAGATGACCAAAGAAAGCTGGTGCAAAATCGTCCTGGTAGAAGCGGTACTCAAGGTTCATATCAAAGATAAGGAATTTGGAATAGAAGCCAGGGAAAATAAAGCCCATATTGTGATCTAATATCTTAGCAGCTTCTCCATAATGACTGAGGTAAAAGAGCTTTTTCGTAATAAGCGGAAGTTCATAATCAATCCCGACAACGGTTATATCATCTTCAGGTAAATCCGAAAAAGAATGATTTCGTTTGCTATCTATATAACCATCTTCTTCGTAAAACCAATTATTGAAACCAGTCGAATCTCCATATATGGAGATATATGCTTCTAGGTAGACATCGATTTCATAATCTACTTCATTATGCCAATTTTCATCATATGGGAAGTCATCGAAAAGATCTGGATAGTTATCATCATCTGTATCGAGTAATCCCTTGATTTGATTTCTATCATGAGCAACAGTACCACCGAATGTTAGATTACTGAATAAAGGAACCTCTGTGGATTTCAAAGGCTGGATAGTCAGACGACCAGCAAGTATTTCATTATCTATAATGTCAGAGCTGAACACTTCAGCAGACATATCAGCAAAAGGAAGGTTCCCTCCAATTTGTAGACCGATTTGTCTATCATCAGGATAACGAAGCATGTTTGAATAATCCTTCATAACCAGCCCATGACCTAATGTGTAAGACGGGAAACCACCGACTCTACCATAAAAAGGATCTCTACGCAGCCCATATCGAAGATAATATATTTTATTAAGATAATCTTTCCAATCATCCCAGTCTTCTTTACGGATCTTTCCATTATTATCTAAAAGCAGTTCAATATCTAATCCCAGCCCAAATTTTCCGACGCAAAGTTCAGGGAGCAAACGGAGTTGGAAATAAGTATTATCTCCAATCATAACTGTTCCAACGCCTCCACCCATATTTACTGGACTTGTACCAGCACCGGTTTCTTCTTCCGGTTCTTCAATTGGTGGAATAATTTCTTCCGGGGGAATAGCTTCTCTTTCTTCAGGTTCTTCTGGCTCTTCGATTTCAATAGGTTCGATTTCTTCATTTATAAAGTTGATTGTTGCTTCACTGATTTCATCAGGATCGAAAGCCTGGATCGAAATAGGACCCTGGCCAGTACTGCTACCTTTTTGACCTGCCTTTATTGTTGCAGTTTGACCATCGAGTTTGTTCTGCATAAGAATTTCGCCATCAAAGGTATAAAGATTGGTGATACCATATTCTGTGAAGTTTATAAGAAAGTTTGTTCCTTTCACAGATGCAACTGTTGTAGGTGTTTCAACTTCGAATTTTCCTGTTCCCTTATCAATTTGAGCCCACAGTTCACCCATTTTTAAAAGATTTTTTTTGCTGGTTTTATCTTTCTCTTTTTCTGTGTTAATATTCAAAATACTATTTGGGAAAAGTTTAATAATTGAGC
>JAGLWO010000357.1 GCA_023133395.1 Candidatus Cloacimonadota bacterium
ATATTGATTCATTTTTCAAATTAAGGAGAGTTGATGAGCAAGAAAATTTTTGTGCTGGACACAAATGTTCTGATTCATAATCCACAGGCGATGTTTTCTTTTGAAAATAATCGAGTTGTTATTCCAATCACAGTAATCGAAGAGGTTGATAATTTCAAAAAAGGATTAGATGAAAAAGGTCGTAATGCCCGTCAAATTGGGCGATATCTTGATGAACTCCGTGAAAAAGGAAGTCTTAAAGACGGTGTTCCTATTGAAAAAGGTGGAACTATTCAAGTTGTCTTAAGTCGAAAAGTTTCAGATACTGCTAGCGAAATCTTGATAACAGATACAAATGATAATTTAATAATCGGTACTGCTTTATATATAAAGAAAAAAAAACCAGGTATACCGGTGATACTGGTTTCAAAAGACGCAAACGTCCGTATCAAAGCTGATGCTGTTGGTCTGAAAGCTGAAAATTATGAAACAGATAAAATAAATTTTCAGGAACTTTACAGTGGCTATCTGAAAATACTTATTGATGATGAAACACTTAGAGAATACCAAGAAAAAGAATTTATAGTTAATGATTTTGGTGAGATATATCCAAACCAGTTTGTGATGTTCTGTAAAAATGAAGATGATGAAGAAGGTGTTATTGCACGTTATTCCCATGAAAATAATACGATATATCCTTTGAAGTATTATCAAGGTCAGGAAATATTCGGAATAAAAGCTCGGAATAAAGAGCAGATAATGTCCTTTGACCTTTTAATGGATCCTGAAGTGAAACTCGTTAGTATGCTGGGAAAAGCAGGAACCGGGAAAACTTTGATCGCGCTTGCAGCTGGATTGGAACAGGTTGTTGAGAAGAATAATTATTCCAGATTAGTTGTATCACGCCCTGTTTTCCCTTTGGGAAAGGATATCGGATTTCTGCCAGGCACAAAAGCAGAAAAATTCAATCCCTGGATGCAGCCAATCTATGATAATATGGAAATACTACTCTCCAGCAAAAACGAGCAGGGAGATAATGATAACGGCAAAATATTCGGGAAAAAGCAACCTTCAGTAAAAGATTATCTGGATTTTGGTTTTATTGAACTCGAACCTCTCACATACATTCGTGGAAGAAGTCTGCCTGATCAATATATAATCATAGATGAAGCACAGAATCTTACTCCGCATGAGATGAAGACTATTATCACCAGAGCCGGAGAAGGGACCAAGGTCGTGCTTACCGGCGATCCGTACCAGATAGACATTCCATACCTGGATTCCGAAAGTAATGGACTGAGTATTGCCGTAGAGAAATTTAAACAGGAACAGATCTGCGGTCATATTACTTTGGAAAAAGGTGAGAGATCAGCTCTGGCAAACCTTGCTGCAAAGTTTTTATGATTTCTCTGCCACAGACTGACACAGACAAACACAGACAAGGTGAAAAGCAGAAAATTAAATTCAGTGTTTAATCAGCCTGCCCGGTGACTAACTGGAGTGGCTAAAAAGTAAGTGGAAAAAAAGGAACTTACAAAATGAAAAGTGAATATTTGTTTTCTGATATAACAGAAAAAATTATAAAATGCTTCTACATTGTTTTTGATGAATTAGGAGCAGGTTTTTTAGAATCAGTCTATATGAAAGCTTTGATTATTGAATTGGAGAATATTGGTTTAAATATCGATTCTGAAAAAGAAATTAAAGTAAATTATAAAGGAACAATAATTGGAAATTTCCGTACTGATATTGTAGTAGAAGATAAAGTAATTATTGAAATAAAAGCAATTAGCGCACTGAATTCACAACATGAAGCTCAATTGCTGAATTACCTGAAAGCAACAGGAATAAGAGTTGGCCTTTTAGTGAATTTTGGAAATAAACTTGAATTCAAAAGAAGGATTTTTTAGTTACAGACTAACACAGACAATAATTAAAAAGTCAGTTCTAAGTCAGTGAAAGTCAGTGGCTAAAAAAGTCTGTGACAAAAAAAGGATTTATTATGCAAAATGAAAGAAGCTGGACAGAAATAAATTTATCAAACTTTGAACAAAACCTGGATGAATTGAAAAAATTTTTCACACCCGGTATTAACTTTATGCAAATTGTGAAAGCTGATGCTTACGGACATGGAGCTTTTGAGATTTCAAAAAAAGCAATTCACTGTGGAGCAACTTTCCTGGGAGTAGCCAATGTGCAGGAAGGAATGCTGCTACGCTATCAGGGTATCGACACTCCAATTCTGATATTATCTCCTTCCCTGGAAAGCGAGATCGGGCTTATTCTGGAAAATGATCTGATACCCACAATATCATCTTTAGAATTTGCACAGACCCTCGACAGAAAGACAACGAAGAAAATCGGTATTCACATCAACATCGATACTGGCATGGGTAGAAGTGGAATTCATTTTAAGCAGGCTCTGCCAACAATTTCGAAGATCCGGCAACTCACGAATTTAACTATCGAAGGGATCTTTTCTCATTTTTCTGCTGCTGAGAATGATGCTGATTATTCTAAACTTCAATCTGAAAGATTTAAAGGTATCCTGGATGAACTCGATATTAAACCAAAATACGTTCACATAGCCAACAGCAGTGGTGTTATTACTTCCCAAGATGATTATTCTAATCTGGTTCGACTGGGTCTTCTTTCCTACGGTGTTTATACTGATCCATCCTTAAAAAATAAAATTTCTCTGAAACCTGTTATGACTTTCAAATCACGCATCGGACAGATAAAAACTGCAGAAAAAGGGGAATCTATTGGATACAATAGAACATATACTGCACAGGGGAAAATGAAATATGCTATTCTACCCGTGGGTTATGCTGATGGCTACGATTTCATGCTTTCCAATAAGGGAAAGGTATTGATAAAGAATGAGCTCTGCAATGTTATCGGGAAAGTAAGTATGGATATGATAGCTGTGGATATTACTAAATTGAATGTAAATGTGGGAGATGAAGTTATTTTGCTGGGAAATGAACACGATACCATCAAAGCAGAGAATCTGACTTCACTCTACAATGGTTCCAGTTATGAAATACTCTGCCAGGTGGGAAGACGAGCCAAAAGATACTATTATGAGAATAGAAAAATAATCGCATCTTCCCCGCTTCTGCGACGTGATTTTGTTAGCTTTGATTATTCGGATGATAAATTAAACACCGTCATCGAGACTGCAATCGAGCAAAGACTACAAAGCAAGGAAATATCCAATCTCATCTATTCTGATATTTTAAAAAGATTCTTCACAGAACGTGATCGGGATATTCATTATCGTCGGAAATTTAAACATACAATAGAATTCAAAGATTCCGCTTCATCCCCCTTTTCAAGGGGGAATACAAGGGGGTTAAAAAATTACTACCTCACCAACACAACCCTCACATTCACAAAACAGCTCCAGAACGATCATTTTTACGTTGCCTGTGCCAATAGTGAAAAACTTCTGGAAAAATACTTCCTCCGCAAAGACGTGGAATACCGCTGGCTGCTGGATAATAAACTGGAAGCGAACCTGTTCGATGTTACGTCTGCAAAAATTAACGATATTGAACTTTATCACGAAATGAAGCTGAAAGATGGCTGCCTGGAGATACGCTGTCATCATCCGCAATTGAAAGAACTGGTTGGCAAAGAAGTTGAATTCTCCATTTCCACCCAGACCTTCTATCCAAAAGATTCTCATCAACTTTCTGTTTACCTTATCGAAATGACCCAGGGTGTGGAAATATGTTTTGTTTACGAAAACGTTCTGAAAAACGTAGAGGCAGTACCTATCTTTTCCGGTAGAAGCAAATTCCCGAAGATAACATCAGCCAAAGGAAGTATCACCATTTCTTCTCAACCCGATGAATGGGTCTTCCCTACCAGCGGTGTAGTGTTTGTTTATTAAGAGAATTTCGCAACTAACCAAAACGAACAAAAGAATTGAATTAATTGAAATAGTTGAACTGGGAAAAGGTGCTGAGTTTAAGGTGCTGGGTTCAAGGTAAAAACCTTGCGAATGGTTTGCTCCCTTTTGAAAGGGGAGATAAGAGGGGCTTTCTTAACCTTCATAATGGTTGAAAGTTAAAGAGTTGTCTTTCTGCCTGCCAAGTCGAAATGATTTGTAGACTGGAGGATTCTTATAGCTTTGCATACGAAGAATCTCGTGGATTTTCTTTTAGCTTCACATCTTGGTTTAGGAAGTATAACAAAAACTTGAAACTAATTTGGAGGAAAAATGATTACTGAAAGCACAGTTTTTATTTTAGGTGCTGGTGCAAGCAAACCTTATGACTTTCCATTAGGTAATGAGTTAAAAGAAGATATAAGAGAAAATTTTATTCGAGGAACAGAAAGAAATATATTGTATGATAGAAGTAGAAATCCACTTCAATATAAGCAATTAATTATCGATAAAGATATCGAGAAGGCTAAAGATTTATTTAATGCACTAAATTCTAGAATAAGTACAATTGACCTAATATTATCTCTTCCAAATAATCAAGAACTTGTTGAAATAGGAAAACAAGCAATAATCGAAAGAATATTACATTGGGAAAATGAAAGTAAATTAAAACAATGCGTTAATACTAAAGAAGATTGGATGGGTAATCTTTTAGAAGATTTAATTGATTGTTTAAAAGTAAGAATGGAAAAACAATATAATAAATTAAATTCTTTAAACTTAAATTTCATTACCTTCAATTATGATAGATCATTAGAGTATTTTTTCAAAAAAGAATTACTAGCTTTTGATTTTAATGAAGATTATATAAAGATATTTTGTGATAAAATAATACATGTTTATGGAAAGGTTGCTCCTTTGTGTTGGAGTAATAATGAGGAAACTAATTCGATCCCATTTGGGAGTAAAAAGGTTCATTTAGAATCTAAAAAATATATAGATAATATCTTTATTGTAGATGATAAAAGAAATAATAATAATCATAAAAAAAATCATGAAATAATTAAAAATGCAAAAAGAATTTTCTTTTTAGGGTTTGGATTTGCAAAAGAAAATTTGGAAATCTTAAATATCAAAAATAGTATTAATGCAAATCAGAAAATTTATGGAACAGCATATGGTTTTACACCAAAGGAAATTCAGAAGATTAAATCATACTTTTCTGAAACATATAAAATTGATAATCCTGATTTAGTAATTGAAGACTGTGATTGTCTCACTCTTTTGAGAAATTATTTATAACCTTAAATAAAAAATAATTTGGAGGAAAAATGGATAAATGCCCAATTTGTGGATCACCAGCAAATATTATTGATAATACTTTCCGTTATTCATACTTAATTGTAACCTGCTATCGTTGTGGTAAGTATAAAATAGAAGAGGAAGTAATACAATTTGAAATTGAGAATAATAAATTGAGTCCTGAACAAATTGCAAATATTTCAGGATGGATTAGAGAAAACCAAGGTTCAAAAATTTATCTAACTGAAGAAATATTTAAACCTTTAATGACATTAAAAACTCTTTTGGTTCCTGAAAAAGCTGATAAGATTTTAAAATATCTCGCTAAACAATTTCCTGTTGCTGGGATAGAAATTCACTATCCATTTGATGATTTATTAAAAATAAGAGTTAGAGATGAAAAAGAAAAAGAATCATGGTCTATTCCTAAAGAACTATTACCGATTTTCGGAGTTGGTTATATTGTAAACAGTGAAGAGCTACATTTTATCTGGGAAGATTATTTAATTAATGAAAAAAAATATATTTCAGCTGAACAACCTAGAATAATTATGCCTGCAGGTTGGGCTCATCTTAAAGAAATTAGTAGAAAGAACGTTTCATTGCACATTGTAAGTTACATAATTGATTATTTCATACAAAAGGAAGAAATTAGTAATTTTCCAAAAACCTTACAAATGGTGATTGATATTAAACAAACATATGAACGAACTAATAATTTAGAATTGTCCACAATTGGTCATAAATGCCGAGAATTATTACAAATTTTCACAACAGAGATTATTGATTATAAGAAAATCGAAGTTCGTAATATAGACATTACACATACAAAGAATAGACTAAATGAAATTCTTAGCTCTTTGAACATTGGAAAAACAAAGCCTAAATTTATTAAAAGAAATTATGATTATATTGATGTTCTAATTGATTTGGTACAACGTCAAGAACACGCAGGGACAAAAGAGAATGAAGTGCTTATCTGGAATGATGCAAGAAGGATTATCATACATTGTGTAATGTATATTATTGATTTAATTGATTTGTTCTCTGAGTATTCATAAACTCATCCTTTTGTTCGTTGCTATTTCTTCTGAAAATACAAAATAATATACCATCTATTGTATATTTACAACAAATAGCTTGACATATATTACACCCAAAATTATTCGTGCCCCATGGAATTAAGAAAAATTTTTAATCGTATTTCTGTTTTAAGACAGGAGCGTAGTATTTCACGTAAGGAATTAGCAGAGAAGATCGGAGTTAACTTTCAGACGGTGGGCTACCTGGAGCGTGAAGAGTACAATCCTAGCCTGGATCTGGCTTTCCGCATCAGTGAGTATTTTAATTTGCCTATCGATCTGATATTCTCTACGAAACCTTTAAAACCATTGAGTGAAGAGCTGCTGAAGCTTAAAAAGGATGCGAAATAGAGAAATGTCTTTCTGAGGAAAACTTCGAAGGGTATTCTCACGAAGAATCTCATTTTAAAACAGAGATCCTTCCAAAGAACAACGTGTAAGATTCCTCAGGATGACAGAAAAAAAACAGGAGGTTGAAATGAATAGTTCAAAAAAAAGCCGAAGGATCGGTGTTATCATCAATTATTTAAGTATCATTCTGATGCTTGCTATTTTCTATGTAGTAAGATTAGGATGTTTGAACAAAGCATTTACTGCGCTGGAAATTATTCCGTTGATAGCGATCATAATTAGTTTCAGGTATGCATTCGGTAAAACAAATTTATGGAAGATGACCCATGCTTCATTAAAAAAACTGGATGAGCGGGAAGTTCAGGTTGTTTACAAAGCCACCAGTATTTCTTACAGCCTGTTCGTTATCATCACTCTGGTTATCATCTACACATTCATTTTTATAGGAATGGGAAATATCGATGCTCTGCTGGCTGCCGGTCTTTTGTACATTGCTCACACATTACCCGCAGCTATCATTGCCTGGAATGAAAAGGAAGTATAAAAATATTAGATGGAGTAATAAAAAACATTATGAAAGTTAAAATAATTCTATTCATTTTCTTTTTCATTTTTGTAGAAACCGCTCTGCTGCTGTCATGCACTATTTTTTATGCAGCAAGAAATAACATGGTATTAAGTGGTAATAGTGAGGATTGGAGCGACCCCAATACTTACATGACGTTTTATCCATCTGAAACCGGAAAGCAGGGTTGGGTAAAGTTTGGCTTTCAAAATGGTTTCCCACAAGGTGGCATGAACGAAAGTGGATTATTCTGGGATGCAGCTTCTACCCCATATCTGGCAATGCCTTATTCCGAGGAAAATAAAGAAAAATATAACGGTGTATTAATGCAAAAGGTTATCGAAGAATGCTCCATAACCCAGGAAGCTGTTGCCGTTTTTGAAGAGTATTATTGCGATGATCTTTATAATGCTCAGTATTTAGTTGGAGATTCCACGGGAACTTCCATAATCGTGGAGGGAGATGAGATCTTTGGCAGCATTGAAGATTTCCAGGTTATGACTAACTTCTGCCAATCACAATATGAACCGGGTAATTATCCCTGCTGGCGATATGATACAGCAGCCGAGATGCTGCAAAATAGTGATGAGATTTCAGAATATTTATTTGGTTCTATTCTTTCAGCAACTCATCAGGAAGGAAATTATCCTTCCCAGTATTCTAATATTTACGATAATAGGAATTGTATAATCTATCTTTTTTACTATCATAACTACGAGGAATATATCACGATAAATCTGAATCAAGAATTGCAAGAAGGATATCGTTCATATTATATCCCATCTCTTTTCTCTGAGATCGAAATGATATATCCCGGTTATGAATCGATTATAGATTCCACGTCGGTTACATTCCGCTGGGAAGGAAAAGAGAGCAGTATTTATGAACTTTACTGCTCCACCGATCCTGATTTTACTGATTGTGTACCCAGGTCATCTACTCCCTCTCATATTCCCGGCTATTTAGGGATTTGTCTATTTGGTTCAATTTTTGTTGGAACGATCTTTAAAAGAAGGTCTTACCTGATATTTATAATAATTTTCTGTGTAATATTCAGCTTGCAAAGCTGCTCGGAAAAATCCACTTCTCCTTCGGATAGTGATATCATCGAATTCACGCAGACAGTTGAAAATTTACAACCCGGCACAACATATTATTGGAAAATAATTGCTAATCCAGTAGGAACAGATGATTTCTTCAGCGAGACCGTAACTTATTCTTTTTCTATAAGTAGTTTTTGATCATACGTTGAAAAAAGTAAACGGGAGTGCTTTGTATTGTTCGTTTTTGTTCGTTGTTTTTACACGCTGCTTCCCGCCACAAAGCCCGCGCTCCAAGCTATCTGTAGGTTAAAGCCACCAGTGTGTCCATCCACATCGATAACTTCACCTGCAAAGTACAAACCTGGTACAAGTTTCGATTCCATCGTTTTAGGAGCTATCTCCTTCACATCTACTCCACCGGAAGTTACAATCGCTTCCTTTATTGAACGGAATTTATCTAATTTCAGAGACAAGTTCTTGAGGAGAAAAACTAAGTTCTTGCGTTCTTCCTTTGTTATCTGGTGTACCTGTTTACGAGCAGGGATTTTCGAAAGTTCAATTATAATCGGAACCAATTTGTTCGGTAGCAGATTTTTTAGAACAGCTTTAAACTGTTTGCGGGAGTATTCATTAAAATCACGTTGGATACGTATATCGAGCTTTTCTTCTGATAATGCGGGTTTAAGGTCGATAAACAGTTTATGATTTTTTATGTTTCTAACATGAGAGCTTGCTGAAAGAATAACAGGACCAGATACACCGAATTTAGTAAAAAACATTTCACCAGAATCTTTATATACAACTTTATTATTTTTATCAAGAATCTTGATTGCTACGTTTTTCAATAAAAGCTCATCCGCTCTGGGAGCCCATTCATGTTTTGCTTCGATCGGGACCAATGAGGGTTTATACTTCTTGATTGTATGACCAAATTTTCTGGCAAATTTATATCCATCCCCAGTAGAACCTGTTCCGGGATACGATTTACCCCCAGTGGCAATTATTAGTTTATTCCCACGAATGACTTCCCCATTTTGGAGTTTAACAGCAAAGATTTTCCCAAATTTCATAATATCCAAAGCAGAACTATGAATTACATTCACTCCGTTACTTACTACAAATTTAATCAATACTTCAATAACATCCTTTGCTTTATCTGATGCAGGAAAAACACGTTTTCCCCGTTCGACTTTTATTTCCAATCCAAGTTTGTTAAAGAAAGAGATTGTTTCTTTACTGGAGAATTTATAAAAAGCGTTTGTCAGGAATTTCCCATTTACAGGAATATTTTCGATAAGTTCATCTACTTCACAGTAATTTGTCAGGTTACATCTTCCTTTACCGGTTAAAAGAAGCTTTCTTCCAAGAACTGGATTTTTTTCAATGAGAATAGTTCTTAATCCGCGTTGTGCTGCCATTCCAGCAGCCATCATTCCGGATGCTCCACCACCGATGATAATTATCTGTGAATCCAATTTCTTTTGTATCTACCCTCTCGTTAATTTTTCCTTATTTCTTGAAAAACATTACATGCATAGGTCTGATCGCTGCAAGAATTAATAGAATTACATACCACCAGATATTTAAAGTAATAATCTGAGGAATTAATTTTATCAGTATAATCATAACTAACATAGCTGTAAGCTGACAGAGTTTGATATCCCAGATTGTAAAGAGTTTAACGCGTTTATTAAAATAACTAATTATTCCCATTTTTTACCTCCTATGTTCACATTGACATCTTACGAAATTCATAAAAAATTTACAAGTTTTTTATTTTTTCTCTCGTTAACAAGTTGAACTTGTTAACGCAATTGCTTTCTAAGTTTTACTTACATTCACACTTCATTACATTTCCGGAAGTATAACTTCCTTTCCAATTGTGTTCGCAAGTGCAACTTGCGAACAAGTTACAATCATACTTACGAATCTTTTATTTTCAAATAATCTAACAAGTTATTTCAAAAAAACATTTGACCACATCCATTACCTTTCAAAACTTGCTTCCGACTTTAAATGAAAGGAATTGAAGATGATGAAGAAAAATATTTCTTATAGCAGAATTGAAATAAAACAATCATGTATTGTTTTTCCAAGTCATCTCCTTTTACTCCCCTTTTAGGGGAAATACTGCATATTCAACCAAATATTATTCAAAATCAATTAAAAGAAAAATTATTAAATTCAGGAGATTAAGTATGGAATATCCATTTGAAAAAATAGAGAAAAAGTGGCAAGAAATCTGGAAAGAGCAAAAAGTTTTTAATGCGATCGATGGCTCAGAAAAGCCTAAATATTACGTGCTTTCCATGTTCCCCTATCCTTCAGGTGCTTTGCACATGGGACACGTTTCCAATTATTCCATTGCAGATGTTATTGCGCGTTTTAAACTGATGCAGGGCTATAATGTAATGCAGCCGATGGGATATGACTCGTTTGGATTGCCTGCAGAGAATTTTGCAATTCAAAATCATTCTCATCCCAGAATTACTACAGATGAAAGTATAGAAATAATGGCAAAACAATTTCAAAGTATAGGTTTTGGAATTGATTGGGAACGCGAAGTCAGTACATGTCACCCCGATTATTATATCTGGGGACAATGGCTTTTTAAGAGAATGTATGAAAAGGGATTGGCTTATAAAAAATTCTCTTTTGTGAACTGGTGTGAAAATTGTCAGACAGTGCTGGCAAACGAACAGGTTGAAGATGGAAGATGCTGGCGATGTGAAAATCCGGTGTACCAAAAAGAACTTAAACAGTGGTTCTTCAAAATAACCGAATATGCTGAAGAATTACTTGATTTCTCCAAAGTTATCGACTGGCCAGAACGTGTTAAAACTATGCAGATTAACTGGATTGGTAGAAGTAATGGGACTAATATACATTTCAAATTGGAGGATTCTGACGAAATTATAACTGTTTTCACAACACGTCCGGATACGATCTTCGGTTGTACTTTTATGGCTCTTCCACCTGAACATCCTCTGGTTACAGAATTGCTGAAACATGAACCAAAGGACTCTAAAATTTTTAAATTCTGTAATAAGGTTATGAATGAAGATAAAATCCTTAGAACCGCTGAAGATACAACTAAAGAAGGAATTTTTTCCGAAAGATATACCATTAATCCTGTTAACGGTGAAAAGGTTCAAATATGGATAACTAATTACGTTCTGATGGAATATGGAACCGGTGCTGTGATGGCTGTACCTGCCCATGATCAGAGGGATTTTGAATTTGCCAGGAAATATAATATTCCTATAAATATTGTGATTCAAACACCGCAAAAAGACCTGATTCTGGAAGAAATGACAGAAGCATATATCGAACCCGG
>JAGLWO010000358.1 GCA_023133395.1 Candidatus Cloacimonadota bacterium
CTATAACTTCATCTATCAGTTTTTTTTCATCGAGTATTTTTCCGAAAACGGCTTTATGTGTTTGAATTGATTTTAAGGATTTTCGACTATTAAAGATCTTATCTACAACATAGATTGCCTTATCACCACTTACACGCAGTACAGAAATGCCGCCAATTCCCTGGGGTGTAGAAATGGCTGAGATCGTATCGCCTTTATATTCCATAACAGGATTATTTCAAAATAGCTTTGATTTTTTCAAATATTTGTTCAGGAGTTGTTTCGATGAAATTTTTCAGATCTGATATTTCACCATGTGGAACAAATTGGTCTGGTATTCCAAAGGAAAAAACTTCGATATCTGTATTTGCAAAATAGTTTTTAATACTGTTTCCAAAGCCACCAATAAGTGCATTATCTTCAATGGTGAAAATTGTTTTTACTTTTTTTGTAAGTTCTTTTAGGAATTCGGTGTCCATTGGTTTGAGGAAACGAGGATTTACTAGGTATGGTGCTAATTTTGGAAATTCTTTTTTAAGTTTCTCGTAAATGATTTCAGCATCTTCAAAAGCCTTACCAATACCCATAATAGCTACCTTTTTCCCTGATTCACGGATATCATATTTTCCAAGTTCGATAGGATTATTTTCGGAATTATTGAATTTTGCAGAACCGCGGGAATATCTTATTACAACCGGACCTTCATTGTAATTTGCAGCGAATCTAAGCATTCCTTTAAATTCATTTGCATGGGCAGGAGCCAATACAATCAGATCCGGAATAAGGTTTAAATAAGAAAGATCGAATGCTCCATGGTGAGTTGCGCCATCTTCTCCCACCAGTCCAGCTCTATCCAGACAAAACACAACAGGTAATTTCTGAAGTGAAATATCATGAATCACCTGATCGAATGCTCTCTGGAAAAAGGTTGAATAAATAGCAACAAAAGGTTTTAACCCTTGAATTGCAAGACCCCCGGCAAATGTAACAGCATGTTGTTCAGCAATTCCAACGTCGAAAAATCGATCTGGAAATTCTTTTTCAAAATCTGTGAGTCCGGTACCATCAGTCATTGCAGCAGTAATAGCAACAACCTTTTTATTTTCTCTGGCTATTTCAC
>JAGLWO010000359.1 GCA_023133395.1 Candidatus Cloacimonadota bacterium
TGATAGCAGAAAATCTAACTAATTTAGATAAACTTTTAGATGTTAACAGTTTTGAAGTTATAGCATTACCATTAAAGAATAATATCAATGAAATGTTAGCAAGAGTTATTGCAATTGTAATATGAAAACTTGCCAAATTTTTGGATTTGGCAAGTTTTAAAAGGAAATAAATGAAAGAAATAGTCGTAATTTCAGGTAAAGGTGGAACCGGAAAAACCTCAATTACAGCATCGTTTGCTTATCTTGGTGGAAAAGACGTTGTTGTAGCTGATTGCGATGTCGATGCAGCAGATATGCATCTTTTGATGAAACCTGATTTTTCTAAATCTGAAGATTTCTACAGTGGTGAAAAAGCATTTATAAATCAAAAAAAATGTACACAATGTGGAAAATGTAAAGAAATTTGCCGTTTCAATGCTATCTCAATAATTAATGAGGAGTATTATGTTCATCAAATGGAGTGTGAAGGTTGTGGTTATTGTGCGCAAATTTGTTCCGAAAATGCAATTTCTATGAAAGAACAAAATGTTGGAAAATGTTACATTTCAAACACAAGAATGAAAAACGAAATGGTTCATGCAAAGTTGAATATAGGAGCTGAAAATTCTGGCAAGCTGGTGGCAAAAGTGAAGAATGAAGCTAAACGTATTGCAGAAGAAACTAACAAAAAACTTGTGATTGTAGATGGCGCTCCTGGTATCGGATGCCCGGTAATTTCTTCTTTATCCGGTGCAGACTTAGTTGTGCTTGTAACAGAACCCACAATATCAGGATTTCACGACTTGAAGAGAGTTTATGGGCTCGTTGAAAAATTCCAAATTCAGGCAGTCTGTATTATCAATAGAGCTGATCTAAATGAGACATTCTCAAATAAAATCTTAGAATTTCTTAATAAAAAAAATATTATTCTAATTACAACTATCCCTTATGATGATAGTTTCACAATGGCAATGACGATTGGAAAAACAATCGTTGAGTATAGTAGTAATATAAAAAAATTATTAGACAAAAGTTGGAATCAAATTAAACAAATTTTATAAAGTGAAGAAAATAGTTTAGTGAATATTCACAACTAAAAAAACGGAGGAAAAATGAAAATAGTTTTTACAAGCAAAGGAACCAAGTGGGATTCAAGGATAGATTCCCGCTTCGGAAGAGCAGAATATTTGTTCTTCTATAATGAGGAAAAAGATGAAATTACATCTATTGATAATACAGCAATCGCAAATGTATCTCATGGAGCTGGTCCTCAAACTTCACAGAAATTATTTGAATTAAATCCGGATATTTTAATTACTGGAAATGGACCCGGAGGAAATGCAGCAAGAGTGTTACAAAATTCTAATATTAAAATTTACATTGGTGCTGGGGATATGACTGTGAAGGAAGCTTATGATGCTTACAAAAATGGTGAATTGAAAGAATTCTAAATAACTTAACTTCCGAAGTTATGTAAAATTCCTGAAGTTTATCATTGGAGACATAATGAAAAAAATAAGAGTAGCTTTTGCCACTGATAATGGCAAAACATTTATGGGCAGACATTTTGGTGACGCTAATTTTTATGATATTTATGAATTTGATGAAAATCAGGCTAACTTTGTCGAAAGAATTGATAATACGGTCGATGAAGAGGAAGACGTTCACGCAGATCCCAAAAAAGCAAAAGGCATTGCCAAACTTTTAATTGATGAAAATGTAAAAGTTGTGGTCTCAAAAATTTTCGGACCCAATATAAAAAGGATAAGGAAAAAATTTGTATGTATTGTTATGAACGATGATTCTCTTGAAGATAGTATGAACCGTATTTGTAAAAACATCAGGCTTGTTATTAATGAATGGGAAAAGGGAGAAAAAAGAAAGCATTTAACTTTCAGAAAAAAGACAGATTCATGAATTTTCAAATGATAAAATGGGAAAAATCGAAAGGCATAGAATTCCTGAAAAAGATTGGAATCAAAAAAAACTTCGCCCTTCTCGATTTCGGTGCTAGAATTGGTCACTATAGCATTCCAGCTGCATTTATTGTTGGTAAAAAAGGCAAAGTATATGCTCTGGATAAGAATGAATCCGCTCTGGATGAATTAAAAGAGAAATCAGAAAAACTTTCTTTGGAAAATATTAAAATTGTAAAAACCGATGGCAGATTGCAAACTGATTTTCCCGACAGCTACTTTGATACCGTGCTTTTATATGATATACTTCACTTTTTGAATAAGAGCCAAAGAAAAATTCTATTTACCGAAATCCTCCGTATGTTAAAAAAAAATGGAATACTTTCTGTTTATCCAAAACATATTAATAGTGATTACCCAATGAGAGAATTTGAAAATCTAACTATTAAAGATATAATTAGAGAGATAGAAAAATTCGGGTTAATTTTTTCCAAAAAGATATGCGACACCATAAGCCACGATGATTTTCTAAATTATGGATGTGTTATTAATTTCAAAAAAAGAAACGAAAATGAATAAAACTGAATATGCAGATAAAATTATGAACGATAGGAAAAACAAAGATGAATTTTTTAAAAACCATCCACAATCTCCAATACCAATAAAAGATAAAAATCAGTTCGAAGGTTTGAATTATTACGAACCTGATATGAAATATAAATTTATATTGGAATTAAAAGAATTGGAAGAAAAAGAATCTATAAAAGTTAATGATTCTGGTGGAAATGTGAGAGATATGCTGATTTGGGGAGAATTCCATTTCAAGATTGGCAATACGGAATGCTCTCTTCAGGCTTACAAAAGTGAAGCAGATGAAGAAAGATTATTTGTTCCATTCAAAGATAAAACCAGTGGAAAAGAAACTTATGGTGCAGGAAAATATCTGGATCTAATTTATGGAAAAGACCAAACCGAAGATGGAAAATGGATATTAGATTTCAATAATGCCACAAATCCCTGGTGTGCTTACAGTGAAAATTATGCCTGTCCTTTTGTGCCACCTGCAAATTGGCTTGATGTGGAGATAAAAGCCGGAGAGAAAAATTATCCTCTCGGACTTTAATTCTATATGCCCATAATAGAACCTTTTGAAAAACATCTTATAGAATACGAAGCATGGTTTGATAAATACCTACAGATATATCAATCAGAACTTCTGGCAATAAAATCAATTGCCAATGTGCATGAAAATGCTGTTGAGGTTGGAATTGGAAGTGGCTTGTTTGCTAAACCGCTGGGGATTAAGCGTGGTATAGATCCGAGCTGGGCAATGATACAAAAAGCTAAGGAAAGAGGATTACAGGTTAATTATGGAATTGCTGAGAATTTACCGTGGAATGATAACTCCATTGATTATGCTTTAATGGTAACAACAATTTGTTTTGTTGATGACCCTCTAAAATCAATATCAGAGGTTTATAGAATTTTGAAACCGAATGGAACTTTTGTGATCGGCTTTGTTGATAAAGATAGTCAGGTTGGTAAACAATATCTTAAATATAAAAATACAAGTATATTTTATAAAGATGCAATTTTTTTTAGCACAAAAGAAATTCTTTCATTTTTCCAAAAAACAGGTTTTAAAAAAGAAAAGATACTGCAAACAGTTTTTGGACAATTAGATGAAATTAAAAAATCACAAAAGCCTGAACAAGGATCTGGCAAAGGAAGTTTTGTGGTAATAAAAGGGATTAAAGATAATATTGTAAATAAAAATGTTCCATCCTTAAAGAAATAAGGAAAGGATAATGCATTGAAATTATTAATGATCTATGCAGATAAATTCACATATAAAACGAGCATCAAAAATTTAGAATCTGTGGAGAAACTTGCCGAGAACAAGCAGATAGAAAATGCTTTGGTTGGATTCATTCAAGTTGAGCAACAAGATGAGGATGATATTTCAAAAATAGAAACTAAAATGATCAAAAATCTGAAATGGGCAGCCAAGAAGAATGATACAAACAAAATTGTTCTGCATTCTTTTGCGCATCTCTCTTTGAGTAAGGCAGATGAGGAAATAACTAAAGAACTGTTTAATCGTGCAGAAAAAAGACTGGAAAAATCAGGTTATGAATCTTCTCAAACTCCATTTGGATATTTTTTAGATTTAGATATTCAAGCTCCGGGTAAATCATTAGCGAGAATTTTTAAGGAATTCTAAATGATCGAAAAGGCTGCTGAACTTATCAAAAATGCGAATCATGTGACTGCCTTTACTGGAGCGGGAATTTCTGTGGAAAGCGGAATTCCACCATTTCGCGGTGAAAATGGTTTGTGGAGTAAGTTTGATCCTGTTTTTTTGGACATTAATTATTTTCATCAAAATCCTCTAAAATCGTGGAAATTGATCAAAGAGACTTTCTATGATTTTTTCGGGAAAGCAAAACCGAATGCTGCTCATTTTGCTCTTGCAGAAATGGAGAAAATGGGATATACAAAAGCTGTCATAACTCAAAACATCGATAATCTTCATCAACAAGCAGGTAGCAAAGAAGTCTATGAATTTCACGGCAATTCCAGAGATTTGCTCTGTATTAACTGTAACAAAATCTATTCCGCAAAAAACATCGATCTATCTCATTTGCCACCCAAATGTGAAAAATGTGGGACTGTTTTGAAACCTGATTTTGTCTTTTTCGGAGAACCGATTCCTGAACCGGCAAGAACAAATTCCTTTCTGGAAACGGAAAAAGCAGATGTTTTCATTCTTATTGGCACAACCGGCGAAATTATGCCTGCATCTATAATTCCTTACGAAGCAAAAAACAATAATGTAAAAATTATTGAAGTAAATACAAAACCTTCCAATTATACAAAAAGTATTACAGATATTTTCTTGGAAGGAAAAGCAACAGAAATGATGGGAGAATTACTTGGATTTTTAAAGGAGAAATAAAATGGAACATTTAACAAAAGAGACTTTTCAAGAAAAAGTTTTTAATTACGTTAAAAATAAA
>JAGLWO010000036.1 GCA_023133395.1 Candidatus Cloacimonadota bacterium
CATTTGATACTATAATACAGGTAAGTAAAAATATAAAGCAGAGAAATTAAGGAAGAGATAGTGATCAATATGAAATTCAATTTTCGAAAATGAGGACTAAAGATTCGTTATAAATATAGTAAGGAGTTATTAGTCACCTTTTTTTACTGTAACTATAGGTTGGTTATGTACAACAAAAAAAAGGCATTTCACGCCGGCATTAGCCACAACTTATAAAGAAAGAAGGATGAAGAGATGAATGTAAAAAAGATCATAATTTTTTTAATACTTATTCTGTTTTACTCTTTTGGTTTTTGCCAGGATTACTGGGAATCAATTTTTAGTTTTGGTGAGAGTATTCATTGTCTTGCTATTAATTCTATTGGATATTTATTTTCCGGAACACAGAATGGGATTTATAGATCTATTGATAATGGAAATAATTGGGAAAATGTAGGTCTGGAAAATATATCGGTTTATTGTTCAACTATTAATTCAAATAATGATATTTTTGCCGGAACAGATGGATATTACAATATTTACCGTTCAATAGATAATGGTGCAAATTGGACACCACAAAATTCTAATACGGGCAATATAATATCGCTAACCATAAACTCATGTGGTGATATCTTCGCAGGTTCAGGAGGAGATTATGGTATTATCCGTTCAACAGACAATGGAGTAAGCTGGGAATTAGTACTATCTTTATCTGATTGTGAAGCAGTATACTCTATTGTTGAGAATTCAGAAGGAGTATTATTCGCTGGTACTATAAACTTCATTGCTGAGGGGGGCGGAGTTTATCGCTCAACAGATCAGGGTGATAGCTGGGAACATATTGGATTGGAATGTGAATATATTTCCTCTTTAGCGATAAATTCAAATGATGAGATCTTTGCCGGCAGCCGTGGACATCATTATGAATATAGCGGTGGTGTTTTCCTTTCTTCCGATAACGGAGAGACCTGGACCGAGTTATGTGAGGATGTTTTAGTAACTTCTATTGCTATAGATTCTGAAGATAAAATTTTTATCGGTTGCTCATCTCTGGATTATGAACCTGGTGCCGTTTGGGTATCTGAAGACAATGGTGAAAACTGGCAACTAATAGAATCAGATTTAATAGATATTTATACTTCCATCGAATTTTTACTAATTTCAGAAGATGATTATGTGTATGCAATAAGTTATGGGGGAAGTATAAATAATATTTACCGAAGCGTTCAACCGACTACTGGAATTGACGATTTTTTAATACAAGAAATCCAAAATATTAAATCAAGTAATTATCCAAATCCATTCAATCCATCTACAACAATATCTTTCTCAATTCCTGATGAAAGCAAAATCGAGCTTTCCATTTATAATATCAAAGGAGAAAAAGTAAAAACACTTGTTAATGAAGTGCTTACCCAAGCTAGTCATACAGTTCTCTGGGATGGGAAAGACAAAAATGGAAAGGAAGTGAGTACTAATGTTTATTTATATACATTAAGGATAGGAGATAAGTCTGTCTCTAGGAAAATGTTATTGGTCAGATAATGAAAGTTTTCACTATCTTAAAACGTTAACAACGAAAAACAAAGGAGGTTATAATTATGATTACTAATAGAATAACGATTGAATTGGTTTTACTAATAATCATATTTCCACTGATTCTTTTATCACAGGAAGAAATTGAAATGAATTTAGTTGATCAGTTCCATTTTGAATATCCTAGTACAATAATAGGATTAACTTACGACGGAGAATATATATGGATGTCTGATGTAACAGCAGATTCTCTCATCGCAATTGATAATGATACTGGCGAGAAAGTATATGGTTTTCCCTTTCCTATGGGACCAGACATATATGGTCTAACTTTTGATGGAGAAAACTTCTGGGCATCTGCATCACAGTTTTATCTATACAAAATATCACATGAAGACGGCTCAATAATTACCTCATTTCAAATACCATATCCTATGGCTACAAACGCTGCTATTACTGAACTTACCTGGCATAATGATATTCTTTATTGTATGGTTACAGGAGGTTTTAGCAGTGTTATAGTTGGAATTGATGTAGAAACTATTACTTGCGTTGATACGGTTGGATCTGGTGGATGTAGCTCGCCAACAGGTTTAACTTTTATGAATGGTTACTTCTGGCTTAATGACTATATTGAAATTAAAATCAGAAAGGTAAATCTTGAATATGGTCAATATGAGGGTTGGTTTCCACATTACTGTTTGTGCTACAAATATATTGGGATAACAAATGATGGGGAATATATGTATTGTTCAGATAACTTTCGTAATGTCTATAAATATGAGATTATTGAGAATTCTGCTATTGAAGAAAACAATATTGATACATTTGAAAATCCTATTCAAATAAGAACATATCCCAATCCTTCAAATCCTGAAGTAAGAATTGAATTTTCTCTGCCCAATAAAACCATAATAAATCTTTCAATCTATAATATAAAAGGGCAAAGAGTAAATACTCTGACAGATAGTAAATTCGAAAGAGGAATACATGAATTAATATGGGACAGTAAAGATTCTAATGGAAAAGCAGTTAGTTCAGGAATATACTTCTATAAATTAAAAGTTGATGGCAAATCAGAATCGGTGAACAAAATGCTGCTGCTGAAGTAAGCTTCGTCCCGATACGGTTTACCCCGTAGGGTTTTTACCAACTGGGGTCATACTTCCCTACGGGACAGGCATTTCACCATGTTATTCAACATGGCAAACAGGACAGGTACTGTTGAAATAATATGACAATGTCAGATTAATTTCTAACCTTTTTGATTTCATCAAATCCGGGTCTTATAAAATCTCTTGCTTTAGGGAATCTTTTTTCTACTATCTGTCGAAGGCGCTCAAGAAAAGAAATGAGCTTAATAATTTTATTTTCATAATACGGGAAATGCTTTAGCATCTGCCCCCATGCACCAATAGAACGGTCTATTCCAATCAGAGCGACTTTTGCAGAACCTT
>JAGLWO010000360.1 GCA_023133395.1 Candidatus Cloacimonadota bacterium
CTTTTCCTTCAGGACTTTCATAACTCTACCCATATCTTTCATTGATTCAGCTTCGAGTTCAGATATAGTGTTATCTACTTCCTTCTCTATTTCAAGTTCAGACATCGGTTCAGGCAGATAAGATTCAATTATCTCGATTTCTTGTGTTTCAATTTCAGCTAATTCTGGACGATCACCCCGAATATAAAGCTCAACTGCTTGCTCGCGACTTTTAACCTGCCCTTTTAAAACAGAGATTATTACATCTTCAGAGAGTTTTTTTCCTAACTCGATTTCTTTGTATTTAATCGCAGATTTAAGAGATCGAAGAACCTTTAAGCGATCTTTATCTTTCTTGCGTAGAGCTGATATTATGTCTTTCTCAATTTGCTTAATCATGTTCTCAAAATGATCTATTATAGCGTGATTGCTTTCGTTGTAATTTTAAAGCTTTTCTTCTGGCATCCTTAAGCTTTCTTCTACGAGCTACGCTTGGTTTTTCGTAATAGTTATTTTTTTTAATATCAGATAGAAGCCCAGCTCTTTCGCATGATTTCTTAAATCTACGTAAAGTAACCTGGAAAGATTCACCTTCTTTAGCGATAATTTTTGGCACTAAATTTCACCCCCTTTTCCTATAAACGATTTACAAAAATTAGAAATGGTAATTTATTGTCAAGAGTGAAATAACATTAATAAATGTAAATAAAGTAATAAACTCTAAAATAAATTTTGTATCTTTTTAAATATAAAGTTAAGATATACAAATTTGAGTGATTTTGGAAAAAAAACTTGTATAAATATTGAACATTTTAGTTATTGCACCAAATTAAATCTATACATATAGGAAATGGAGGAATTTAGATGTTTGAAGGAATGAGAAAAAACGCATCATGGATTATCCTTATTATTGCAGGTGTTTTTATTCTTTCGATGGCAATTGGAGGAATAAGTAGCATCTTCATAAAAAAACCGGTAGTTGCTGTTATTGCTGGCAACAAAATATATCCCGATGAATATAGAGAACTTTTAAAAAATACTTATGCAAATTATGCTCAACAGAGTCCAGATGCAGAATTTGATGAGAGATTAGTAAAACAGCTAAGCGACCAAACCTGGAATCAACTCATTCAACAAATCATATACAATAAGGAAATTAAAAGGCGTCATATCAAAGTTACAAATGAAGATGTTGTTGAAAGGTTAAAAAATCCACCTGAAGATATCACCTCTATTCCCGAGTTCCAGACCGATGGAACATTTGATTACGAAAAATATGAAGAAATCCTTCTGGAAAATGTTGAATTTGCAAACTGGATGGAAGCAAGAATAAGAACCAACCTCCCCTATGAAAAACTATTTGAAGATGTAAAAGCTGAAGTTACTCTCACAGAAGAAGAAGTAAGACAGCAATACATTGATGATAACAACAAAGCAGATGCTGATGTTATTTTCTTTAATCCGAATAAGATCGAAAAGGTAGAAATCACAGACGAAGAAAAACAATCTTATTATGAAGAGCATAAAGAAGATTACAAAAGGGATCCCGCACGCAAATATAAATATGTTAAGATAAAACTTGAGCCAAGTGAAGCTGATATTAAAGTAGTCAAAACCAAAGCGGATTCAATTTATAACCTGCTGAATGAAGGAGCAGATTTTGCTGAAACTGCTAAAAAATATTCCGAGGGTCCCACAGGTCCGAATGGAGGAGATCTTGGTTCTTTTGGCAGAGGTAGGATGGTAAAAGAATTTGAAGATGTAGCATTCTTCCTGAAAAAAGGCGAAATTAGCGAACCTGTTCATACCCAATTCGGCTGGCATATTATTGAAGTAACAGATAGAAAAAAGAACGACATGGGTGAAGAAGAAGTTCAAGCAAGCCATATTCTTTTAAAAGTAGAAGCTTCTGAAGAAACTAAACAAAATATGGATACTATTGCCTATGACCTCTTCGAAAAAGCAACAAAAGAAGGACTGGAAAAAGTCGCTGAAGATCTTGCATATCATGTAGAAGAAACCAAGGAAATCTTCGAAGGCACACCTTATATTAGTGGCATTGGACGTGAAGAAGAGATGATTGATTTTGCTTTCTCACATAAAGTTGGTACGCTTCATGAACCGGTTAAACAGCAAAATGAAGATTACATCGTCGCGGAAATATCCTATAAAATCGGGGAGCATTACCAAGAATTCAGTGAAGTTGAAGCTAGAATTAAAAGAGAAATAGAAAAAGCAAAGAAACTCGCGGAAGTCATCAAGGTTGCAGAAACTTTCGTAGAAACAAATCAACAGGATAATTATCTTAAAACTGCTGAAAAAGATAATTGGAAAATCATAGAAGCATCCGATATTACAATCAATGAAACAATCCCTAGTATTCGTAAATCCGATGCTCTGAATAATGAGATTCTCAGCAAAGAAGCAGGTGAATATACAGACTTGGTAAAAGATGATAACGGAGCTTATATCGCCTTTGTGAAAAATCGAACAAAACCGAATATGGAGAAATTCGAATCTGAAAAAGAACAACTTATGGAAGATGCCCAATTAAAAGCAGAAAATGAACATCTGAATACCTGGTTCACTGAGATCAAAGAAGAAGCAAATATTGTTGATAATAGAAATATGTTCTTTGATTAAATTCACTCAGATATATAGCATTATTTAAGCCGGGGATTTCCTCGGCTTTTTTATTTGACAGATTTGATAATTATTCATTCTTCTTATAATTAATTTATAATTTATCTCCTAAAAGAAGAATCGTCATTATCCTGAAATAAGTTGACACTTATTAGGAAGGACAAAAAGTATCGAAACATAAATATAGAATAATGAAAGGAAAATAAGTTTTTAACTTTTGAATTATATCAATGAGAAAAAGAAAAAAATATTTTTTATTATATTACAAATTTTGTAAAGAACAGA
>JAGLWO010000361.1 GCA_023133395.1 Candidatus Cloacimonadota bacterium
ACCAACTTCTTCTTCGATTATCTTCCCAAAGGAACTTACGTTTTTGAATATCCGCTGCGTGTTACCCACCTGGGAGATTTCTCGAACGGAATAACTTCCATTCAGTGTATGTATGCACCGGAATTTACTTCTCATTCGGAAGGGATAAGGATTGAAGTGAAGAAGTAGTAACTCAAAGCTCCTGCTTTGAGAAAGGTTAAAGACTAAAGATAAAAGAGTAAAGGTAAAAGGAAAAAGAAAAATATAGCCATTAAGAACACAAAGTACCGCTAAGAAATAGAATTGTTCAGGCTGGACTTCACAACGGATTTATTCGTAGTGGAGTTCAGAATAAATTACGCAAATGCAATTTTGGGCATTTCATTATAAATCTTACCATTCAGTATTCTTCCGGTCTTTTTTTTGTTTGTACCACCCCACTGTTTAAAAAAGAATGGAATTTGAAATTTTTCACACTGCACTTTTACTTCTTCTACCCAACTTGAAGACATCGGTCTGGCTCCAATACCGCTTTCTCCACCGACTATCATCCAATTTATATTTGTTAAATCTAATTTACCGAGAGGTTCGATTAAAGGTTCTGCTGAAATAAATTTAATTATAGCAGGGATTTCTCTTAAAATGTTTATCCTGTCTTTATATTTGTAACTTTCAATTGTAACACCCATCCAAATATTAGGTGTCCAATTTAGTTTATCTGCAAATATCAGCATTCTTTCCGGTCGCTTTGTTAATATTTGAAATGTATGCCAATGTGCTCTATTCATCACTTTAAATATATCTTGGACAAATTCAAAAGGCACATCCTCGTGAAACAAATCACTCATTGAATTCACGAAAATTATCCTTGGTTTTTTCCATTTTAAGGGATATTCTAAAACTTTGAGATGACAGGTTACTTTAAAGCCATTTTTATAATTTTGTTGTCCCATTGCTTGTAATCTTTTTGCCATCCGTTCAGCATAACAGTTTTCGCATCCTAAACTTATTTTGGAACAACCGGTTACCGGGTTCCAACTGCTTTCGGTCCATTCAATTTTTGATTTAGCCATTTTTTTGTTCCTTACCAATTATCTGATTAGCTATTTTCAAACCATTTTTATTATTAGAAGCAAAAATAAAATGAAATATAGGACAATTTTTTGTATTAAACAAAATCAAAGGAGTTTCAGTCACATAATCCCAGATTGTTTTCAATTGTCGTATATACAAATTTGCAATATGGCTAATTGGATTCTTTATTTTTTCCTCTTTCACTTCTTTACCAAAGATAGTATTAGATTCGATTTCTTGATAAAATTCTTTTTCTATTTCTTTAATCGGTAAACCAAATAATTCCATCAATTTTTCTTTGTGTTTCAATTTTTTTTCTCTATCTAAAAGTCTATTTATCGCAACTCCTGAAGGTAAAAGAATCCACAAATCAGAACCTGTATTTTTTAGCCTTTTCAGTGAGTCCCATTTAATTTGCATACCAAAAGGATCTAAAAAGATTAAAGCTTTATAATTTTTATTCTTTAATGCATCAGCTAATTTAATAATCTGGTTATTACAGTCATCTTTTCTTATTAAAATCCTGTTAGCAGGAATATGATCGACTTTTAATTTAATCTCTTCCAAACTATTAATATAAGTTTCATTAGAATCAATAAAATAGTAGAAATCAAAAACATAAGGTTCTTCAAGATTTAATATTCTTTGAACAGAACCCTCATATATTTCAGATTCTTCAATATCTTCAAATAATTGCAATATTTCATTTCCTGATTTATCTTTTATCTTTTTACCATAACCTGCAAATCCGTCAAAATAGATTATTTTCCAATTATACCTTTGTTTATAATTATTCATAATCTTTAAATAAGCTATTACATACTTAATAAAGGCAGTTAGTTTTTTTTCTGTCCAATTACCACCAAAATCTTTCATAACTTCTCCAAAAATTCTTACAATATATTTATATTTTTTACTTTTCCTTTGTCAATAAAAACTTGCTCCACCCTCATCCGCTCATAATATGCTTTGCTCAAGCCAAAAGATGATAGAACTTTATCTACTTCCGGCATGTCCACCGTAGCTTACTCGAGTTTGAATTTTTCATACTCTTCTTTAGTTAAAGCGAAGGCGGGATCTACAATTTTTACTTCCTCATAACTTAACTCATACAATTTATAAACCATTAAATCTATTTTATCTTCCAAGTGTTGTGTGTCTTTGCCTGCTTTTTTATCGATGAGGATTTGATCGACTAATTGGATGAAGGGTTGTTGGTTATCCTCATTGATCTTTATAGGGAATTTGCGTAATTTCTTCACACCGATATCAACACCAATACCTCTTTGTTTACCAAATTTATAAAACCAGTTCAATGCAAATTTAGAGTTCAGAATTGAAAGAATATATTTCAAGTCATATTTAATATCCTTTTGAATAATTGATGAAAAAGAAAAACCAAAATAGTAGTTCTCATCATCATAACAAAACCCAGGTTCTTTAAACATATTCTTAAAAATGATTTTTGGAGATTCAAAAAATCTTTTTTCTCTTGGGCGATGCAAACCATATGGAGCATTCGAAGAAGTGATAAAGTTTCGAAATTTATTCAAATGATTTTTTAAATGGCAGAATGAATTATTACTTCGAATTTTCTTCTTAATATCTTTATCAGTATAGATCAAATACTTTTTATTATAATTTATTTCATATTTTATTACATCATTGGGATCTAAATATTTTTCAGTAACAAGTTGTTCTTCTTTATTTAACGATAATGAAGTGAATTCGCTTTCAGAAATAACAAACACACCTGCATCAATTTTAAACTTTGGATTCTTGATGTCTTTCAACATTTTTTTTGATAGTTTATCTGGAGATTCCTGAATACCAACGGAAGTGTCACATATTTCATCCAGTGTAATACAGTTTGAAAGAATAAAATCTTGTTGAGTTAATAAAATTTCATTGTTTTTGAATATATCTTTATTTTTAAGAATTGAAATTTGAATATTGTCTGTATTTACTTTACAATTAATATCATCAAGGCAATTCTCAAGTTTTTTATACTTTAAAAAGTTATGTGTTTTGTTTTTTACATATTGTCCAATCATATGATGACCAACAACATTATCAAATACTTTGAGCTTTGCAATATCTACAATATCAACAAATGAAAGTTCTTCCTCAACATGTTGAATAATTTTTTTTGCACCTGATGAATTCAACCAATAACGTGATGTTATATAAGTAATTATAGAATCCCTTCTGGCAATTCCAATTGCTTTATGTAAAAAATAAAACCAATAATCCATTTTACCACAATGATATTGCTTTCCTAAATCAGATTCATTAACAGGCTTAAAAATGTGTGCATTATCTCTTTCCTTAAGGTACGGTGGATTAGCAATCACAATATCAAAACCATTTTTCTTTTTTCTAGATAAATCTTTTCCAACAAAAACTTCGGCAAAATGAAGTTTCCAGAGAAAGAAAGGATGAATGTTAGAATTATATACTTTTTCCAATTCAATTAATATATTACCTTTACCATGTTCTTCCACGGAAGTTTTTATCATATCCCATTCTTTGGTAATAATTTTATTTCTTAATTGATCTTTATGTGTTTTATCATAAGCAATCATGTAATCATGATGTAGTTTTTCCAGTTCTTTCCAGAT
>JAGLWO010000362.1 GCA_023133395.1 Candidatus Cloacimonadota bacterium
AAATATATTTATTAGATTCAATACATAAAAAAATCAGGACTGTAAAAAATATTGTCAAAAAACTTGACTTGAGAGGTTGTTTCACGATTGTTTCACGGTTGGAAGATTTGGAAAAGAAGTGGGAAAATTATTTTGATATAATAGTATGTCGTGCTGTGAGGATTTTACCAGAATATAAAAAGGCAATGTTCAGGCTTCTAAAGAATGACGGAAGTATTCTGATATATAAAAGCAAAAAACTGGATGATATCAAGCAGTTCGGCAATGTGAGATTTTATAATTTGAGTCATCCTGAAATTGGTGAAAGACAAATAGTGGAAATAAAAAAAGAGTGAACTTGCTGAAATATGGGAAAGATTATTACAATTGTTAATCAGAAAGGCGGTGTAGGGAAAACTACTACTGCAATCAATCTTGCGTCCGCTTTGGCAATATATGAAAAGAGAACTCTTCTCATTGATTTTGATCCTCAGGGAAATTCGTCGAGTGGAATTGGAACAGAAAAAAAAAGCCCGAATATTTATGAAGCTCTTATTGAAAAAGTAGCTCTTAAAGACGTAATAAAGCCATCTCCAATTCTTGAAAAACTTACTATAGTACCCTCAAATATCGACCTGATTGGCGCTGAGATCGAACTGGTAAAGGAATATTCAAGAGAGTATAAACTAAAAAAAATTCTTGAACCTATTCAAGATGAATATGACTATATTATTGTTGATTGCCCACCCTCTCTTGGGCTTCTTACAGTAAATGCTTTGACAGCATGTACAGATGTACTAATTCCCATTCAATGTGAATATTATGCTTTGGAAGGAGTTAGCCAACTTCTTACAACAGTACGTCTCATTCAAAAGGGCTTAAATTCCGACCTTAACATTATGGGTATCTTACTTACAATGTATGACAGGAGATTAAATCTTTCCCGTCAGGTTGCCAAAGAGGTTAGAAGATATTTTCAGGAGCAGGTGTTTAATTCAATAATTCACAGGAGTGTGAAACTAAGTGAAGCCCCAAGTTTTGGGAAGTCTATTTTCCATTATGATATTAAATCACCCGGCTCAAGAAGCTATTTACAATTAGCTAAGGAAGTGATATTAAGATGACAAGATTAGGAAAAGGTTTAGAAGCATTAATAAATTCAGGTCCGGAATCAACAGATAAAACTACAGGTATAACTACAATTAAAATCGACCACATTAAACCTAATAGATTCCAGCCAAGGAAAATATTTAATGAGAAGAAATTACAGGAACTGGCAAATTCTTTAAAAGAAAATGGTATAATCCAACCGATAATAGTAACAAAAAGAGATGATTCTCAATATGAACTTGTTGCTGGGGAACGAAGATTGGAAGCATCCAGGCTTGCCGGTTACGATGAAATTCCAGTTATAATACGCAGTGTATCCCCCAAAGAGCAACTGCTATTTTCCATTATAGAAAATGTGCAGAGAGAGGACTTGACAGCTATAGAAGAAGCAAAAGCGTATCAGCAATTGAACGAAGATTTTGAGCTTACTCACGCCCAGATTTCAGAGATTGTTGGTAAAGACAGAGTCACAATAACAAATCTTATCCGCCTTCTTAAATTGAGTGAAAATATTCAACAACTTATACTGAATGATAAACTTTCTCCCGGTCATGCAAGAGCGATCCTTCAGGTTGACGAAGACTTGCAGGAGGAATTTGCCAGTTTAATTCTGCGAAATATTCTTTCCGTACGAAAAGCAGAACTTGAAGCAAAACGAATAAAGGAAACCGGAGCTGTTTCCAAACAAAAAACGACCTCTCCGGTAATTCCTGAATTTAAAGATTATGAAAAAAAGCTGAAAAAATTATATAAAACAAAAATCAAAATCTCGGGAAAGAATGATAAGGGTAGAATTAGTTTTTATTACAACTCAGAAGAAGGATTAGGAAATCTCCTAAATTTATTAGAGAAAAAAAGATGAATAAAACGTTAATTTTTTTGTTATTATTACTTATTGCTGTGCTTCTTCTTAGTCAACTTTTTATAGTATTAGAAAACCGAAAACTTAAGATGAAAATTCAGGATCAGCAGCAGGAACTTGACGTTTCCACAAAATATATTCAGCAATTAACTGAACAAATGAATAAAATTCAGGAAACGGAGATGGCTGATAAATCCAGACCAGATAAACTTAGAGAGCTTCTTAATAGCTACCTGAAAGAGCAAAAAGATGAAGAATATACACAGAAAATTAAAGTTCCGATCGAAGAACTTCAGGAAGATCTTTCTGAATATGAAAAGAAAAGAAGATTCATTCCTGACCTTATTCCTGTGAAAGGTGATTATGCAATAAGTCAAAGATATTCAGAGAAGCATAAAGCCACAGATTTTGCAGCACCCACAGGAACAGAGGTTATTGCATCAGCTGCTGGTGAAGTTCTTTCAGTTTATCAGGATAAATACTTTGGAAATGTGATGATAGTTGACCACTTGAATGAATATGCTACCTTTTATGCTCATCTTGCAACGACGATTTTCGAAGCAAAAACCTTTGTGGAAAAAGGTGAAACAATAGCCCTGGTTGGTAGTACAGGAAACAGCACAGCTCCACATCTCCACTTTGAAGTATTGGTTAATGGTGAAAATATAGACCCGGAAACAATTCTTAAATAAAAAATAGAAGTGAGGTTTTTATGAACAGGAATAGAAAAGTTGAACTTTCAACAATCATAGGGAAAGGAAGTAAAATTAAAGGAACTTTATATGTTGAAGGCGGTGTTCGAATTGATGGCGAAGTGGAAGGAACTATTGAATCTAATGGGTTTGTAACAATCGGTCTTTCCGGAATTGCAAATGCAAACATTAAAGCTGATGAATGCCTTGTATCAGGTAAGGTTATAGGAAATATTGTTTGTAAGGATGCACTCGAACTCGATAAAACAGCAAATTTAACTGGCGACATCATAGCTAAAATTCTTAAAATTCATACAGGGGCAGTATTTAATGGTAACAGTGCCATGAATTCGGAGTCCAAAACGTCCTCAAAAAGTGATATAACATTCAATAAAAATGTGGAAGAAGCAGAAGATACTGGATAAGGAATTACTGCGACATCTTAGTTTACTCGGGCAATTAGGCTTTACAGTTGTATCTTCGATTTTAATTTTCTTCTTTGTTTTTCTTTATTTAGACAGGAAGTTACAAACCGGTGGTATTTTAGTTGGTGTGGGAGTATTTCTTGGAGTTATTGCAGGTGTATTAGCAGCTTATAAATTACTAAAAAGATTTTATGATAAGTAAATACTGATAAATAAAAATGGAAAATAAGCAATATATAAAGAAAATTGTGACTATTATTCTCTTGACAAACATACCTGCCATTTTGAGTTTACCGTTGTTTTTTAAGCAGTCTATAGGCTGGATTGCAGGCTCTTTAGCCAGTGCAATGAATTTTCTCTGGCTTGCGCATAATGTGAAGAAAAGTTTGGAATTACAACCCACAAAATCCAAACTTAATGCAATAAAAGGAACTTATCTGAGATTGCTTTTTCTTGTGGTATATTCGGTTATTATTTTAACTCTTGTAAAACCGAATATTATTACTTTTGGTGCTGGCTTATTAATAGCTCAGGTTATTATTTATTTAAACGAGCTATTCAGTAATTTAAGAAACAGTAAGTATTTTTGAGGATAGAATGGCGAAAAAGAAAAGACCGATGTTGAAGATTTTTATCATCTTTTTTGTTGTAGAAGCCCTGCTTGTGGTTCTTTCAGGGAATTTCAGCAAACAGATTCAAATCGGGTTTGATAAGGGTAAGTTCGTCATTAGAAATATTGAGTATGAGTACAACCTCCAGGATAAAATAACTGAAGAATTCCAGATCGATGAGTATTTCAGACAGACAGGAGAGACTCCTGAAATCTATGGAAGCGAAAAACTCTATGAATTCTTTAAGAAAGTCTTTGGAGAAAAAAGCGCTATCGGGAGTTTCCAACTGCTCAGAATGCTGTTGATTGTTGATTTACTTCTTCTTTTTATAGCTCTATCAATTAGAAAAAAACTATTTGGTCGTCCGTCTAAACCTCAGATTTTATTTGAGATGATTTACACTTCTTTGGAACAGTTTGTATCTGAAACACTTGGGAAAGATAAAGTTCATTATACTCCTTATATAGTCACACTTTTTATTTTTATCTGGGTATCCAACTTAATTGGGTTGATACCTATTCCGGGGTTTATGGAGCCTACCAGAAATTTGAATGTTCCTCTGGGATTGGGTGTTTTCGTTGTAGCTATCGTACATATAACTGCAATTAAGGTGAAAGGATTATGGGGACATCTGAAAAATTACATTAACCCTGTAAAAAACCCCTTATTTCTATTGGATATTGTGGGAGAAATGTCGAAAGTCGTGTCGATCTCATTTCGTTTGTTTGGAAATGTTCTTGGTGGTGCAATTATCATTCTGGTGGTTTCTTCACTTGTTAATTTTGTTGTTTTCCCTATAGGTTTGAGTATGTTCTTCGGTATCTTTGTGGGAACGATACAAGCGTTCGTATTCACCATGCTTGCCTTAACATATATTGGTGTTGAAATTACGGAGTAGTGAATGTCATTTTCTATAGAAGTCATTCAAATAGCAGCTTACTTGGGTGCAGGTATCAGCGTGGGGATCGGTGCAATAACCACAGGTATAGGTTCGGGTTTGATTGCAGGAGAGGGAGCTCTTGGGGTTATGAAACAACCAAAATCTAGCGACCAGTTATTTCGAACCATGCTCATTGGCCAGGCTGCTGCACAGACTGCAGGTATATTTTCTCTCGTGGTGGCAATGTTACTTATTTATGGCAGGTCTGATACTGCAGAGGGAGGATGGTTCAAAGCATCTGCATATCTGGCAGCTGGAATTGCCATGGGACTCGGTTCTCTTGGACCATCTCTGGGAGCTGGTTATTCTGGTGGTCAGGCCTGCAAGTCTGTAGCTAGAATGCCCAAACACGGAAATGCTATACTGGGCAATATGCTCATCGGACAGGCACTGGCACAGACCTCAGCTATTTTTGCTCTGGTTGTTGCATTTTTATTATTGTATTCAGTTCCAGATCAACCTGCAGGAATTTCTGTGGGTAGAATTATCTTAAAAACAATGGCGTTTCTCGGAGCAGGTTTTTCAATCGGTTTTGGAACTCTCGGACCGGGAACTGGCATAGGATATGTGGCAGGAAAAGCAAATGATATGATGGGAAGATTCCCAAACGAAAAATCAAAGATTATGAGAACAATGTTTTTAGGAGCAGCAGTTTCAGAATCGACAGCAATTTACTCATTAGTAATAGCATTTCTGTTGATCTTTGCTCTTTAAATAAATTTAATGAAAAGTGAAAATATGGAGGAATCATGGATTTAGCACAAGGGATCGTAAAAGCAGCAGCTCTTCTGGGTGCAGGGCTGTGTATGGGAATGGGTGCTCTCGGACCCGGTGTAGGTGAAGGCTTTGTTGCCGGAAAAGCCTGCGAAGGTATTGCACGTTCTCCTGAAAATGCAAGTTTAATTACCAGGACAATGCTTGTTGGTCAGGCTGTATCTGAGTCCACAGGTATTTATTCTTTAGTTATCTCGCTTTTGCTGATATTTTCAACATAAGGAGAAGAATCGAAATAAGAGAACTTAACCATCTTTCTAAGTTCTCTGGATTTTAAAGTATTGGAGATTGTATGATTAATATTGATTATACTCTTATTATTGTAATCCTGAACTTTGTGCTTCTACTGTTAATTCTCAACAAAATTCTTTATAAACCAATAAAGAGATTTCTTATGGAACGGCAGAAGAAAATTTCTGACGATCTCGACCAGGCAAAGGATTCCAGAGAAAAAGCAGAACAACTGGTAGAGGAAAAAGGACAGGAATTAAAAACATCTGCAGAAGAGATCAGGAAGATGAAGTATGCTTCCAAACGAGATGCAGAAAGTCAGGCGACCATTATCATTAAAAGCGCAAATGATCAGGAAAAGAAAATACTGAAAGATACTGAAGAGCAACTCAAGCATGAAAAAGAAAAGGTAATGGAAGAAATTGAAGACGAATTAACGTCTATGGTGTCTAACCTTTCAGCAAAATTCCTTTCAGAAAAACTGGATGAAAAAAAGGATGTAAACCTGATTAAAAAGGTGATTTCCGAAAGAGAGAAGAAGTGAGAAATAAATTAGTTGCGCAAAGATA
>JAGLWO010000363.1 GCA_023133395.1 Candidatus Cloacimonadota bacterium
GATGTTGGTAAATTTGCTGCTGAGATAAGAAAGTGCCGTCCTCCTTTAAATTATGCAACAGGGAAAGGCATACGTTACAAAGGTGAATATGTACGAATTAAACCAGGTAAAGCCGGGGCAGCTGCACAAGTTTAGGAGACACTATGAGTAAAAAAGAATCAACCACATACAAAAAAAATTCGGCAAGAGAAAGAAGAAAAAAAGCAATACGAAAAAAAATATTTGGGACTACTGAAAAACCCAGGCTGGTTGTCTTTAGAAGTTATAAACATATCAGTGCTCAGATTGTTAATGATGAAGATGGAAAAACTCTGGTTGCAATGTCCACTGTTTCAAAAGACATAAAAATTGATAAATCAAAAAAGAAAACAGAACAAAGCTTTGAAGTCGGTAAAAAACTTGGTGAAATCGCAGTAAAGAAAGGTATTAAAAAGGTTTGTTTTGATAGAAGTGGATATTTGTATCATGGTCGAGTAAAAGCACTAGCAGATGGTGCTCGGAAATCTGGATTAGAATTCTAGGGAGGGAGATTGGAACGGAAGAAAAATGCTCCTCGTTTTAATGAACCACAATTTGCTGTGGAAAAAATAATTGATACCAATCGTGTAGCCAAAGTTGTTAAAGGTGGTAGGAATTTCAGCTTTAATGCTGCAGTTGTGGTTGGTAATAAAGAAGGTGATGTAGGCGTTGGTATTGGGAAAGCAAATGAAATTGTTGATGCTATCCGAAAAGCAAAAGAAAAAGCAGGTAAGAATATGTTCTCAGTTCCAATTGTGAATGGCACCATACCCCATGAGATCATAGGTCGTTTTGGGGCAAGTAGAATTATGCTGAGACCTGCTTCACCTGGTACCGGTATTATTGCTGGTGGTCCTGCTCGTGCAATCCTGGAAGCAGTTGGAATTGAAAATATTCTTACAAAATCTTTAGGCTCTAATACCCCTTCAAATGTTGTTAAAGCTACAGTTAATGGCTTAAAAGAATTGCGAACTATCTCTCAGGTTGCAAAGCTTCGCGGAAAAGCAGTTACAGAACTCACAGGTAAGGAAGAACCCAAAAAGAAATCTCAGGAGAAAGCTAAATGAAACTCAAGGTAACTCAGGTAAGAAGCACTATTGGAAGAAAGGAAAACCAGAAAAGAACTATTATTGCTCTTGGACTTGGAAAGATCAGCAGATCCAGAATTCATGATGATAATCCTGTCATTAGAGGTATGATCAATACAGTAGCTCACCTTGTTAAGGTGGAGGAAATTGCAGATAAAAAAGTGAAAAAAGCAGTTCCTGAAAAACCTGTTACAAAACTAGAAGATAAGAAAATTGTACAAAAAGCTGAAAAGCCAGAACCTGAGAAAAAAGAAGTGAAAAAAGTAGCACCAAAAGAAGAAGAGCAAAAAGCAGAAAAAAAGGTAACAGTAAAGAAAGAAGAGATAGAAAAAGCTGTTTCAAAAGTAAAAAAAACCAAGGCTAAAAAGAAAGCAGTTCCGAAACCAGTTAAAGAAATAAAGAAAACAGCCCCAAAGAAAGAAACCGAAAAGAAGGTCGTGAAAAAAACAGCAGCAAAACCAAAAACACAGACAGTAAAAAAATCTACTTCCCCGAAAACTAAAGCAGAAGCAGAATAGGTGATTTGAATAAGGAGAAAGAATGGAACTTCATAATATCGAACGTCCTCAAATAAAAAAGCATAAAAAAAGATTGGGTAAAGGTCACGG
>JAGLWO010000364.1 GCA_023133395.1 Candidatus Cloacimonadota bacterium
TGCTTTAACTTCTTCCGGTGAGAAGACCAAGCCACCTACTCGTCCTATAAAATCAACAGGAACTTTTCCTTCCAAAGCAAGCCGAACATCCTCGATCATCTGACCGAGACTTAATTCGAGAGTAAGAACTTTTTTTGTATTGTTATGAACTGCCATTTTGATTTCTTCTGTTGGGAAGGGCCATAGCGTTATTGGTCGGATCAAGCCAATACTTTTTCCTTCTTTTTTCAGTTCATCGATAGCTGATTTTGTAATCCTAGCAGCAGTTCCATAAGCAACACAGACAATCTCATTATCAGGATTGATATTATATTCTTCAAATCTGATCTCATTTTTTTCAATCTCTTTATATTTTTTTTCCAGGTTAAGTACAAGGTCAGATAAAACATGTGGATCTAATTCCAGAGAATTAATAATATGATGATGATGATTTGGTTCATCTTCATTGGGATGCATACACCAGCTATCATGCTGCCTGCCAAGCTCTTCAAGTTCTTCTTCTGTCTTTGCAGGTTGGAATTCAACTGGTTCCATCATTTGACCGATCAATCCGTCGGAAAGAATTAAAACTGCAATGCGATATTTATCTGCCAGGTCAAAGGCGAGTGGTGCCATATCAGCAAATTCCTGAACTGTGCTGGGTGCCAGAACAATTGTTCTATAATCACCATGACCCCCACCTCTGGTTGCCTGGAAATAATCTCCTTGAGCGGGTTGAATATCACCCAGACCCGGTCCACCACGAACCACATTTACAATTACAGCAGGAAGACTCGCTCCGGAAATATATGATATTCCTTCCTGTTTCAAAGAAATCCCCGGTGATGAAGAGGAAGTCATCACTCTTTTTCCACATCCAGATGCACCGTAAACCATATTTATAGCTGCGATCTCACTTTCCGATTGAACAAAGGTTCCACCAACTTTAGGCATCATTTTAGACATATATTCAATTAATTCGCTTTGAGGGGTAATCGGGTAAGCAAAATATAATCTGCAACCTGCTCGAAGCGCTGCTTCTGCTATCGCCTCGTTACCTTTCATTAAAACTTTTTCTGCCATTTATTCCTCCCTCATTTCTCTACCGTAATTGCCACATCCGGGCAGAATACATAGCAGAGTTTACAGGCAATGCACGATTCCTGGTCAAAACACTCTGCATAATGATAACCTTTTTCATTGAACTTATCCGAAAGACGAATAATGTTTTTCGGACAGGCTTCAATACATAATCCGCATCCCTTGCAATAAAAGGGATCGACTATCATCCTCGCCATAATCGTCTCCTCTATTTTTATAATTATTTCTATTTCAATCTTTTAATTAATATTTTATTGTCAACAGTAACGTTATTAAGAAAACCTAACATAGTTTAGTAAATGCGTACTATTTTCTTGTTCCTACACTCCCAAGATTAACTCTTGTTCCAATGCTCCCGCGTTGGAATTAGGGCAGATAATTTTTTTCATCCGTCAACTAATACTAATTTTTTTTTATTTACAACTAAACAACCAGAAACCATATCATGAAAACCTTGTTTTTTTTTCGTAAAAGCAATTGCAAAAAACCCAATTAATAAAATACTAGATAAAAATCGACCAAAATATCTTACTGTAGCTCTCATAAACGTAATTCGATCACCGTTAATATTAGTTACTTTGATTTTCATTATTGATTTTCCGAAAGTACCTTGAATTTTAGAGCTTTCCATAAATGCATAATAAAACCATACAGAAAAAAAGTATATCTTTGATACTGAAGATTGATACGATTCATATGAACCACCAAACATGTAATAAAAAAATAACATAATAACAGATATTAATATCAATAATACAAAATCTATAAACATAGCAAATAAACGTTTCCAAAAACCTGCATATATATCTTTATTCATTTTCTTCTACTATTAAATCTTAAAATTCTTAATGATACATAGTAAACTAAGAATATTGACACAAAATAGACAATTCTGCCTTGAAAAATAAGTTCAAGAATAATATTAATTGCAAAAAGAATGTTTATTAAAATATAAGTTGTTTTTTTGGATAAAGGTTTTCGAACAAACACAAACCTAATTAATAAAGGTAGAAACAACCAAAATAACCATGTAAAAAAATATAATAAAATTGCTGCTAGCCAGTAACCTGCTCTGTATCCTTTCATATATTCTGGATCTCTTTCTAAATATTTATCAATAGTAATGCTATTCTCAATTTGCTTGAACAACAGTTTGAATTTTTCAAAATCATTAATTTTAAATTTTTCATTATCTATTTCAATTTCCGATATTACACCACATTGTAAGTTAATTAATTTATTATTATAAATTGTAGAATAAATAATGCTTTCCATCATAAAATCGTAATCATTATCCTTTTTAAGAGATTTAAAACGAATCCAATAACCAGGTAATCCTTCAATCTCATTATATCCACTTGATACGTAGGCGCTACCATCTGGAATCATTTCTTGCATAATTTCTTTATCATCTGCAAATTCTTCTAATATACCCTTATTAAATAGTAATTTTAATTGAATTGGCACAGGAAGAACAGCAAGCATTACTGTTATATTATTAATTGGATGAGAGAATTTTTTTACTATATGAGGTCTTTCTGCTTCTTTCATCTCCCAACTTCTTGGGTAATAAAGAGATAATTTTACGCCATTTGATTTCCCTGAACCATCAGTTTCAAATTTTTCTTTCCATCCGTCAGTAAACTCTTTACTTGGAGAAAAATAATATTCAGGATTAAAGATTAGAAAAGTGGTTAATATGTCTTCATCCATTATGCCATTTATTCTTTTATCAATTTCTTCTAAAGCTTCGATAGCTGTTTCATGTGTATATTGGAGATCAAACTCACCAAATGAATTAAACATAACTTTCTTAAATTCAATCAATTCATTTCTTCCCTTAAAAAGCTGTTTGAAAAGTACGAAATCCATAAATTGTATTGATTTTAAAAACTTGCTATCGAATTGCATAATTGTTGCTGTAATTTGATTTCTAAATTCTGGAAATTGATTATTGATTTTATCTAATGCAATTGATTGCCCAAAATAATAACCAATTGCTTTTGCAATTAGGTTAGCCATAGCATCATCTACAGTAGGCAATAAAGAAGAATCTAATTGAGTAATAATATTTAAATTTGAATAATCTGTTTTATCTATTAACCTTAATTTTATATCACCAATTCTTTCAAGTTTATAATCAAACAGAGTTTTACTCTCTGAAATATTAATCCTATCTGATATTGAAATATAGCCATTTCTTTGTATGTTTATTGTATGCTCACCAATATAAGTATTAAACGTTGTGTTGGATTTAAGTTCTTTATTATCAAAAAAAATCTTAGCATCTTCTGGTTTTGTAACAATATTGATTGGAACATATTTTTTTTCTGGTATATCATCAAGCACCATTTCATAAACTCGCTTTGCTTTCACTTCTAAACCAAAATCTGCAAGTAGTCTAACTTCAAATGGTTCATATTCTGAGTGGGTTATTTCGACGACTCTCTGATTGTCATTCATATAAAATTTGTATTGGTTTTTTGCTTCTTCATATATTGGAGAATGTTTTGTTTTTCTACCAATATTTTTAAAACCCAAACTTTTCAATTCAGTTTTCACTATCAGAACCGGAGCAAATTTTCCATCAGCATCCCGAACTTCCAAATTCATGTGAGTTGCTGGAAGTTCTTTAATGTATTCTACACGGAGAACGCCTAGGGCGTTTAGCTGCATTGTTAATGAAATAATAAATATTACGAATAAAGTCTTTCTCATTCAATCACCATTTTTTTGGTAATATAAGTTACATTATAACAATCACTCTTGACTGTGTTGCTTTCTTTTCCTCAAACAGGAGTGTTTGAGTTACTTTTTAATAAAACCTGAAATTCTCCAGCTTCATTTGTTTTGCCAGGTCCCATTCCCCTGGCTGCCAGTTACGAACATGAATCAGGGGTTTCTCACCTCTGAAATCTGTAAGCAGAAATAAATAACCTTCATCTTTATATGTGGATGAAAAATAGTTCTGTTTCATTGAAACGCCATAAATTTTTTCTATGGGAGCACAATTAATGTTAAAGGTATCAAATTGAAGCCAAACGAACTTATTTCTGGCAAATACTTCTTTTTGTTTTTGAATATGTTCCTTTTTCGTTCTTTTAAAATAGATAATTTCTTTCTCTGAAAAGTCAGATCTAATGTCTCTGTTCAATTTAGTTCTGGTAATTACTTTACCTATAATAATTATCGCATCCTCAGAATACAGTGTTTCAATATCTTCAATATTTTTTGTAGTGTATGAAGTCTTGTAATTCTCCAGAAATTTTATAGCAATTTGCCTGTAATCCCAATCTCCTGCAGCAGTTCCCTGTGTTTCAAAGAGTTCGTGCAAAGCAGGATTTATGGTATAACAGAAATTATAGATTTTTCCATTTTCATCAAAATCAACAACTACAGTTTCGTTTCGAGTTGGAAATCCTTCACAACTAACCGAAACACCAAACTGCCGAACCTCCCAGCCAAAATCAGTTTTATTTATATCAACTGTTTGCGGATAGACAAGCAGTTTGGTATGATTGTTATCAATCACCTTATCCATGCGAGTAATTATACTTTCATCAGAGAAAATAATTCTATCATCGATTAATTCATTATCCAACGATGTAAAAAGAAAAAACGTATTTTCTGCTATCTGCTTTTCCAAAGGACAATTTGCAGGGTTATTGAAGGTTATATTGAACCCCCTTTTGCTTCGCTCTTTCCCCCTTCTCAAGGGGGACTTGATTTTCTTCTTTTTCAGCTTTATTTCTTTATATATTTCGAGCTGTTCACATTCAAAAAGTTCGCTTAATATTTTTATTTCATTCAGGTAACTGTTGTAAAGATTCTCTTTCATATCGATCTTTACAGTGAGTGTTTCCATGTTTTTGTATTCCTTGCCCCAGAGATCTATCTGAAGCAGGTTGTAATTGGTTTTATGAGGTATGAAATCATGCAGGTCATAATAGTAGATATTAAGGTCATTAACGGGTTTTTTGTTGTAGGAAATATCCAGAACGATTGTTCGTGTTTCGTATTTATATTCGTTGGAAACAAGTTTTATTCGGATATCTTCGCCTATTTCACGGATCAGGTTGAAGATGATCTCAGGAGAATAGACTTTGTCTTTGTATTGAAGAGACCCTTCCTGCAAACCTTCGATGGCAACTGCAGCACGATAGTAATTTCGAAAAGCTTTGCCCAGTTGATTCAAGAAAAGGTTTTCCTCAGCTTCACGTAAGAATCCACGTATCTCTGTTTTCTTATTCTCGAATATTTTCTTATATTCGGATTTTTTTATATAGCGCAGGATATGAAAGATAGGACCTGTTTTGTAGTAGAGTTGTTCAACATCCGGCAACCTGCCATAGGTGTAAGTACTCAAAACCTTATCCAGGTTTTCGCTCACGTTACCGCTACCGGTTTCGGATGTAGTTGATGTTACTTCCGAAGATACGACAACGTAAATTTTACTCATTAGTTCCTGCAGAGCTTTCTGGTCGGTTTCCTTGCGTTGTTTACCTTCTGCATAACCGAAGTAATAAATATCGGGTTGGGACTGGATAGAGGTGATTTGCTGCTTGATCTCATCCACGTTTTGGGAGGATAGAATTAATGTGCAACTTAAGAATATAAATATTAATAAACGTTTCATTTTGCTCCTTATTATTTGCAACTCTGAAAAAGCATCTTTCACAATTTCTTTCTAGTTAGCACTTTCAGAGTAAGAATAATGTGAAAGAAAATGATGTAAAGTATTTTGGCTTTAAACAAGCAGACACAATATCTTCAAATTCCTTTTCTTTTGGGAATTCTAGTAAAATTACAGGATTTGGTGACATATATAACTCCTATAGATATTTTTCCAAATTCTTCTCATAACCGAGTGAATTTCCTATTCGAACATATTTGTTATCCCCAACCTCACCATAAGCTACATATTTAATTGGGCAGTGTTTATTAATATCTTCATTTTTTATCGTTTCTAATCTAATAGGAAAAACACTGTTACCTGGAAAAGTGAATAACGAATTGATGAAAATAATTTCAGAAAAAACTATCATCACATCGATTAATGCTTTCATGTCTGAACAAATCTCGTATTTCTTTTCAAGTGAAATATGCCAATTAGGTTTTTTTACATCTGTATTATAAAGTTCAAAATCGTTGATTGTTAACATATAATCACATTTTGGATGCTCTAATCTATTTCTAAAATCAAAAATTCGTTTTATTGTCGATTGCACTAAAGTTAAATATGAAATAAGCTCTTTGTTTTGAGGATAATTCTCCTGTAAGAATTTAATTATTTTATCGATCTTATTCAACTCTGATTTATAAAAAATGTTAAAAATATCGAGATTGTTAATAATGAACTTTTTTGCATTTATTAGAAAAGTTGTACAATAACTATTTAATAATGGAATTTCTGGGAAGTTAGTTATAACATTATTACCTTTACCCATTTTGTTGGATTGAATATTATTTACGCAATTCTCTTGTTCTTTTCTTAAATTTAAGTAAGCATTTTCGCATTCGAGTAAATAATCTCTACCTTTTTTTAATTTAATTATTATTTCGTTTCTTTTGTTATGTTGTGAGTTTAAAATAATAAGAAGATCATATAGCTGCAAAAAACAACGAGCTACGATTTTATTAGAAGTACCTTTTTTTAGTGTTTTAATGAGCATTTTTCTGTCTGGTTCCTTTCTCTCAGGATCAATAGAGCTTGGATGTATTACTGTGAAGATTCGATCCACTTTGTATATTTCTAAAAGATTATCTACTTTTCTCATCGCAACTATTCCTCCAGTACCATCAGGAAAATCGCACCAACCTCCTTTATCTCTGACTAATTTCTTTCCGATTAAAACTGAATTGTTAATTTGTTTCACTTCCTCTCCACTTCCACATCCAGCTGATACGGACTGGCTTTTACTTTGTTCACGGCCCAGCTATTGGCTTCCACCACAATCAGAACATCATCATTATCCATGAAACTACTCAGATGATTCCAGACTTGCTTTTCGTTTGTACTGGTCACCTCAAAGCGTACACATTTTCCAGAATACATAATACATAGAAATCGTTAAACTACCCTTACAATCATCATAACTCCAGCTTGGGATCGAAGCAGAAAAGGAAGAAAATATAGAACAGGATAATAGAATACAAAAGAATGGGGACAAATGGATTTTTTTATTTTTTCTCATAATCAACACCTTCATAATTCTACCCGTCTCACGATACGAAAACCGTAATAACGTTGGCTATTAATCGGATAGTCGGCAAATCGATTAGCCACGCGGCAGCGGTTGTCATTGTCGCCCCGGTTACCGCCACGTAAAACACGCCAGTCGCCGCTATCGGGACCCTGGGGATTAATGGAGGAACCAGATGTATAATAAGTGCTATCATACCAATCATAACACCATTCACTAACATTGCCACTCATATCATGAATTCCCAATTGATTTGGTAGTTTTGTTCCAACGGGATGGGTCTGGTTGCTGGAATTGCTATCATACCAAGCATAATCAGGTAAATCACCTATTTCATGACACCCGCTATATCGGAAGTTATCTGTCCAATTGATACCTCCCCTAGCTGCATATTCCCATTCTGCTTCAGTAGGAAGTCTGTAGCCATCTGCGTCGAAATCACATGACCAATAAGAAAGATTATAACATTCAGTTAATCCCTCCTGCTGACTCTTCAGATTACAAAACATTACAGCATCATACCAGCTTACTTGTTCAACAGGTAGATCATCTCCACTTAAATATGATGGATTACTGCCAACCACTGCTTCATATTCTGCTTGCGTTACTTCAAATTTCCCAATATAGAAATCATCCAATGTTACTGAATGAACTGGTAATTCATCAGAGTCACCTTCATTATAATGATCTCCCATATCAAAGGTACCACCCTGAGTGAAGATCATTCCAGCAGGGGCAGCAGTATAAGATATTATGGAAGTAGATTGAGAATAATGAGTGCCAAAGTTTGCTTTTATTTTATAATTATAATTTTCTCCCAATGTTAATCCACTATCAGTATATTCAAAAACGTTTGCCGGAACTGTGGCATGATCATCATCCCATGTCCCACTCCCTACCTGCCGAGCTATCTTAAAACCATCAATGCCAGGCATACTATATTCCCATGTTAAATTTATTTCATCTATATAAGTTATCGTGTAATTTAAGTTTTCTGGAACAGGGATAATATTATCAATTATTTCGGTTTCCGCATATTCAGATTGATTTCCTGAAAATATCATTTTTATCCTATATTTTATGATTTGATTTATCTCAGCATTATTATCCGTCCAAGTGGTAACATTTGAAGCTAATTCTGCAATACAATCCTGCCAGGAAGCAGAACCTACGTTTTTATCAATTCGAATAATACCGGTATTTGTTTTAATATCATTTTCCCAAGACAGCTTAATTTTATTAATTGTTAGTTTCTCATATTGCAAATTACTGACTGAAATATATACTTCCGGATCGAACGGATTCTGTGGATTTCGTTCACTGCATGATGATAAAAGGAGCAAGAGAATAAAAAGTGCATAAAATTTCTTCATTATTAATACCTCACTTTATTTCCTTGTTCTGGCTAATTTATTATAATGCGATTGCATTATCCAACTATATGCAGAATACACAATTGGACCAATAGAAATGTAATAGGAGTAGTCCCGATAGTTATCCCATTTTTCATAATTATCACGATTTGAGATTGCATCTGCTGTTGTAATGGAAGACTCGTAATCGCTATAATAACTATCGGCGACAAAATTGCTGATAATCCCAAAAGCTATTAAGGCACTACCCGAACCGAAGCTGATCCATTTGTGTTTTTTGAATTGATGTGCTTTTTGCAGCATGGTTGCATCGTAAGAAATTAATTCGAATTCTTCTTTCAATATTGCATTTTCACTCAAGATAACCTTTTTTTGTTTCGGCATAAAATTAGTGTGAGTAACAAATATTTGATATTCGCCAACCGGTATATTCTCAAATTTATTCATTCCTTTGGAAGTGTAATGTTCACCGGCATCTCCTGTTAATTTTACTTCCGCATCGAAGGGAGTGACAGCAATTTGAATAGAGCCGGTAGAAACTTGAGGATAGAGATCGAGTGTTTCAACCTGATTACGCTTTAAGAATAGTGTTTTTTCCAATGTTTCAGCCTTTAGTAATGAAGCTGATATCTGATATACAGAAGGTTCAAGGTGAATGTTTTGCAACTGGATTTGTTCCACATCGTTGATTTTTACTAGTGCATTTTTATGTGTATTAATTGAGAGAGTTGCGTAAATCGGTTTTGGAATTAAGGATACAATTTTTCGCTCTCCCTTTTTCAGATCGATTGTTTGTTCATCCGTTTCAAAGAAACCTGATTTTGCAGATATTTTATATTTTCCAGGCTCTTTTCTTATAAAACTATATGGTGTTTTATTCAGAGAATTTTCACCATTAATGTAAATATCTAACCCATTCTCCGGCTCAGAATTCACAATGATGGATCCAATATTTGTCAGCAGATAATATGTTTGGATGTATTTAGGCGGTTGGATGTCAATCGTATCAAATATAGTTTCATAATCTTTTTTCTCGATTCGGATGGAATAAGAACCTTGCAGTAAATATTTCGATAGTTGTGTTTCTCCAATTTTAACGTCGTCGATATACACAGATGCACCTTGGGGATCACTGTCGATTTCGATTGGTACGTTTTCCAATTCCTTTAAATTGTACGAGAATAAAGTCTGTTCTTCAGAGACAAATATCTCCTCTGATACTGTTTGATATCCATCCAGAACAATTTGGATATTATGCTTACCAATGAATAATTTATTTGCTTTGTTGTGATTGAAATATTCATCATCAATAGTAATTTTTGCATTTTGGGGTTCGACCGTAACATTAATCGAGATAAAAACTTTTTCAGGAACATTTGTCAACACCATTTCATACACACGTTGAGCATGAACTTCAATGTTGTAATCTGCCAGTAATCGTACTTCTAAAGGTTCGTAATCGGAGTGAGTGATCTTTACAACTCGTTGATTATCGTTCATGTAAAATTTGTAATGATGATCACCTTCTATGTATTCGGCTGCATGTTTGGTGGGGCGACTCACGTTCTGAAAACCAAGACCTCTCAGCTCTGTTTTCACAATAAGTACAGGTGAAAATTTACCGTCTGCGTCACGTACTTCCAGGTTCATGTGTGTTTCAGGTAATTCTTTGATGGATTCTACACGGAGTATGCCGAGAGCGTTTAATGGTACAATCAATACAGCAATAAAAATAACAAATAATAACTTTTTCATTCCTTCCCTAAAAGCTCAGTTTATTACTGTTAGAATTCTTTTTTCCAGATTTTTGTAAAGAATTTTATCAACTTTCCGAAACTTGTATTTTCCTTGAACACCGTCCCGGTGTGATTTCATGGTTTTATTATTATGACCGAGACGGTCATTCTTAAACATTTCATTCAATCGAGACGATTGAACGAACTTCTTCTTGCATTCCAATGCGAGAGCGTTGGAACGAGGAATCGAATAAATAGAGTGTAATATGTTCCCATTATTAAATTTCTCTGACTCCGTTATTACTAGTTTTAGTTTTAATTATTTCAATAAAATTCGGATTTTG
>JAGLWO010000365.1 GCA_023133395.1 Candidatus Cloacimonadota bacterium
TATCAAAGGAAATCGAAGATAAGTACGATTCTGAGGATGCAGGCAGGTATAACAAGTTACTTATAGCCAGAGATTCTATCCAGAACATCCAGAGAATAGTTTCAGAAGCCAGGAACTTTCATTATGGGAACACTCTACCCTGGCTGGACAATGGAGGAAGACTCTTACCAGCAGCCAATTATTTTGATTATGTGAATGCAATTCAGAAGTTCAAGGATCAGTATGAAAAGGAAGTTGAGAATTTCATCAGAGCATACCCTGCTTTGAAGGATGAAGCGCAGCACAGATTGAACAGCATGTATGATGAAGAAGACTACCCTGATGTTCTAACATTAAGCACAAAATATTCATTCTCCACCCAGGTATCTCCAGTGCCTATCGCAGATGATTTTCGGGTTACTCTCAATAATGAAGAAGTAGAAGCGATTCGGGATTCGATTGAAGAACAGGTAAGAGAAGCAACCGAAACAGCCATGAAAGATCTCTGGCAGAGATTATTCAAGGTTGTAGAGCACATGGTGGAGAGATTGAAGAAAGTGGACAATAAATTCAAAAATAGCCTGGTGAACAATATCAGCGAGTTATGTGACCTTCTTCCCAAACTCAATATCACAGATGATCCGGAACTTGAATCTTCGGTCCAGGAGATACAAAACAAGCTTACAATCCACAACCCACAGACTTTACGTGAAGATAAGACTGCCAGGAGTGAAACAGCAGTTGAAGCGCAGAAGATCCTGAATAAAATGCGGCATTACCTACCTATAACTCAGGAGGGATAATGGGACAATATTACAAGATAGTTAATCTCGATAAGCAGGAATTCCTCAATACCTATACCTTCAATGATGGAGCAAAACTCCTGGAATTCGGCTGTAGTGGTGAAGGAACTTTGACATCACTGTCAATACTGCTTGCTGACGGTAACGGACGCGGAGGAGGTGATCTTCACTCAGATGACCCCATAATCGGCAGCTGGGCTGGCGATAGAATTGTAGTCACCGGTGATTATGCTGATGAGGAAAAATTCCTGCAGAAAGATCAGATCATGAAATATCTGATGCTATCAGACGACAATAAAGATAGACCAAATCTCTACACATATGCTCATAAGTTCTTTAAGGATATTTCAGAAAAGGTGCTGGAGGTTATGCTGCAAGATCCCTACATATATGAGACCTACGAAAAAGCTGATCTGTACGGTGATGCAGAGAAAGTATTCAACAGGATAAAGAAGAAAAAAACAGAGAAAGTCGCGTGAGGTGAATATGGATGTAAAATCTAAATTAACCAAAGCGAGAGCGGGGCTGGTTTTATCAGCTCCTTTCTTTGCTTCCATTGCTCTTCAGTTGAAATTGAAGGAAGATAAGAAGTGTTCCACAGCTTATACGGATTCGGTTATTCTTGGCTATAATCCGAACTTCATCAGTAAACTTTCCAATGCTGAGCTAAAAGGATTGATCTGCCATGAGGTGCTTCATATCGCTATGCTCCATCCTTTCAGAAAAAACAGCAGAGAACATCTTAAATGGAATGCTGCTTGCGATTATGCCATTAATCCTATCGTCAGGAACGAAGGATTTACTTTACCAGAAGGAGCGTTATCTGACGCTAAGTTCAGGGATTTGGAAGCAGAGGTGATATATAATCAACTTCCCAGATCTATTAAAATACCTATAGCAGTTGCACTCATGGGTGAAGTGAGGGATTACAAGCAGGACAAAAGTGATAATAAGGGTAGCCACGCAAACACTCTTCCCCAGCAGCTTAAGAGTTGCAAAATAACTATTGCCAGAGCTGCAGCAGTTGCCAAGGCTCAGGGAAAACTTCCGGCTGGGCTGGAGAGAATGATCCAGGAAGCTCTTCAACCGAGGCTTCCCTGGCAGGAAATCCTGGCAAGGTTCGTAACCGAGAATGCTCGAAACGACTATACCTGGAAAACACCTAATAAACGTTATCTGTATTCCGGATTGTATCTTCCCGGACTTAATGTTCCCACACTCGGGACAATAGCCATCATCATTGATACGAGCGGCTCCATTTCACAGAAAGAGCTGGATACATTCGCATCGGAATTACAGGCAATTCTATCGATCTATCCGGGGACAGAGATCAAGATCATCTATGTGGATTCCAAAGTAGCTGATGTCGAAAGCATCGATATTTATGATTTCCAGCTTCATGCCAAAGGTGGTGGTGGAACAGATTTTAGACCTGGGTTTGAATACATCGAGAAAGAAGGTCTGATGCCTTCCTGTATTATCTATTTCACTGACGGTTACTGTGATTCCTTTCCGGATTCACCTGATTATCCATCCTTGTGGATATTAACTGATAAAGCCAACTTCAAACCACCTTTTGGTGAAGTGATTTATATGGAGCAACGGGATTGATCTTCCGTTGCTCTTTTATATCCCAGCTCTTTTTTTAGCTATTGGCCGATTACTTTGGAAAAAAATATTGATAAACATTTCGCTTAACCTATCTCCTTTTCTTTCTCCCAGATCACCGGTCGGGATTCGATTCGCTCCTTATACTTAGCTTTTTTAGAAAATTAATAAAAAATAAGTGATAGAACATTTTAGAAAATATAAATCAAAAGATATTGCAGGCTTTTCCCTTATGTCTCTATAAAACAAAACCCTGTAAAAATTTTTTCTTCTAACTACGAAGAATTTTTCAATAATTTCCTAAAAAAATAAGCAAGATGCTATTCCGCTCATCTGAATCCCTTTTTTTCTTTTCCCACTATACTCTAATTTGCTAATTGCTAACTGGCTAATTGCTAACCAGCTAATTGCTAAAAAGCTAACTGCTAATTTCTCTTTCTCTTCTCCACACCCCGCTTTTCTTTCCAAGCATTTTTTAATTAACATACATCTCTATTAATAAGAATTTCTGCGATCTGTACTGCATTCAGGGCTGCACCTTTTCTAATGTTATTGGCAACTATCCACATATTGATACCATTAATATTAGAAAGGTCATTTCGCAATCTTCCTATCAAAACATCATCACAATTATTTATCATTATTGGCAAAGGATACTGTAATTTATTTATATCATCAACCAGCAAAACACCTTTTGCTTTATCTAACAGCTTTCTCAGTTTCTCAACCGATATATATCTCTTTGTCTCAATATATACTGATTCGGAATGTCCATTAAGAACAGGTACTCTTACTGCAGTTGCAGAAATTTTAATGCTATTATCATCAAATATTTTCTTTGTTTCATTAATGATTTTCATCTCTTCTTTAGTATAACCATTATTTTCAAAAACATCAATATGAGGTAATACATTAAATGCAATCTGATATGGATAAACATCGGGCTTAAACTCATCTTTCCGGATATATTTTTTTGTTTGATCCATTAGCTCATCAACTGCTTTCCTGCCAGAGCCCGAAACCGCTTGGTAAGTACTTACAATGATCCGTGTTATTCCTACTTCATCATAGATTGGTTTCAGAGCAACTACCAATTGAATAGTAGAGCAGTTCGGGTTAGCTATTATACCATTATGACTGTAAATTTTATTAGGATTAATTTCGGGGACAACAAGAGGAGTATCTGCATCCATACGAAAAGCATTGCTGTTATCAATCACCACTGCACCAGATGAGACTGCTACAGGAGCATATTCTTTGCTCACTGAACCTCCTGCTGTAAAAAGAGCAATATCGATATCTTGAAAACTATCTCTTTTCAGAGTTTCTACTGTAATTTTCTTATTTGCAAACAAATATACTTTACCTTCTGACTTAGTAGAAGCTATAAGTTTAAGTTGATTTAACGGGAAGTTCCTTTCTTCCAGAATCCTTAGCATAGTTTCTCCCACCATTCCCGTTGCTCCCACAATTCCTATATTATATTTCTTCATAAAACTCTCCTTATATATTTATTCTTTAATTTTAAGATTTACTGAAAAATTCTTCGTGAATGGCTTTTACAGCTTGTATTTTGTCGTTTTTAGATACTATAAAATAGATCGCCACATCAGACGCTCCAGCCGAGATCAGCCGTACATTTATTCCCTGTGTAAATACAGCCTGAAATGTTCTGGCAGCGATTCCTGGTTGATTCAGAATTCCTTCTCCAACAACTGCGATCAAAGAAATATCGTCTTCGGTTTTAATCTCATCAAGTGTAGCCAAATGAAGGCTCTTTGCCAACTGATAACCTTTGTCGATATCAAACCTGGAAAGAAGAAGTTTAATCCTTGTCTGTGTTGTAATTATGGATTTGATATTGATATTATTCTGATTCAGAATAGTGGTAACCTGAGCCATAATCCCTGGTTTGATACCAACGCCCGGTCCATTTAGTCCCAATATGGAAAAATCATCGCTATATGTAACGCTTTTGATAATGGAAGGTGTAATGACTTTTGTATCTGCGATGTAAGTAACCGGTTGCAGCTCTCCGCTGAATGTTTTTATATTGAAGATACGCAAAGGAATGGAATAGTGTAGCAAAGGTTCGACTGTTTGCGGATGAAGTATTTTTGCACCAAAGTAGGAAAGCTCAGCAGCCTCACTATAAGTAAGTTTTTTAATGGAAATAGCATTTGGTAATATTTTCGGATCAACGCTGGAAAAACCTGGCACATCCTTCCATATATCAAGCGATTCTGCCTGTACACATCTTGCTATCGCTGCCGCTGAATAGTCACTACCACCTCTTCCTAGAAGCGTGATCTTCCCCTCTTTGGAAATACCGTAGAAGCCGGGGATAATATAAGTTTTGTTTTCAGATAAAGTTTTTTGTACAGAATGGATAGAAGCTTCGAAATCAATGCTTGCGTTCTTGAATATACCATCGGTGATTAAACCAATATCTTCCGGTAATGCTTCTGCAGCATCAATACCGAATACATTCAAAAGAGAGCAGAGAAGCAGGGAAGAAAGCCTCTCCCCGAAGCTTAAAACCCAGTCATGGACAAAGTCGGGAACATCTCCGAAATAATAGATGCCCATGAATTTTTTTTCCAGTTCTTCAACCCTAGCTTCAATTCTTTTGCAGAGTTCTTTTTGCTCTCCAGTCTTATCGATGTATTGGTTAATGATACTAAGATGCGTTTCTTTTAGAAATTCAATGATCCCTTTTATTTCTTTCCTGCTTTTTTGAATCCGCATGAGTGCGTCATTCAAACGATCCGTAATCCCATAAAGAGCTGAGACAACCACGATAACAGGTCGATCATAGATTTTCAAAACTTTTATTATCCTGTAAAAATCTTCTTTGCATTTCAGGTTTGAACCCCCGAATTTGATTACAATGTATTTCATAGTATTTATTCTCCTTATTTTATTCAAAAAAAAACCGCCGGTTTGAAATAATCGGCGGTTCTATTCGTTTGTATTTTTTCAGTTATTCCAAATGTTCGTAAAATAAATATGGCATAGACATCATAGACATCATGAATAATGATACAAAACTGGGTATAGTATTAGTATTTGAAAATTTGTTGTAAACCCATTTATAATTCTTCATCTATACACTTCTCCAGTGTTTATTTATAAACTCATCTTATTCCAAGCATCGTTTTAGAAAGAGCATCATTATGTTGTTCTTTATCTGCATTATCATATATTGCATAATTTACTTCTTCTCAATCTCAGATTTTTTTCAATGCTCAGAAATTTTTTCTGCTATTATTTGTCAAATAAAAATAAATAAAATAAATAAAATTTCTTATTTCAGGAATTTAAAGGGTCTTATTATAAGCATTTTCAATTTAGAGGATAAAATATTAAACACTGATTGATGCTTTTCCGTTCCTCTGAAGTCCTTTTTTTCTTTTTCCATTATACACTAATTGTCTAAATGCTAATTGCTAACTAGCTGAATTGCTAACCATCTAATTGCTAACTGGCTAAAATGCTAATTGCTAAAGGCTAATAGCTCATTTTACCCCACTCAACCAAATCCAAACCGAGAAACTTCTTGACAGAATATTTTTGTAGAAATTTTTTTGTACAGACATTGTCCGTACAGATTTTAAAAGGTCAGTGTTAATTTATTTTTTCAAAGAGGAAAAAGATGAAAGTAACCCAACTTGAGTTGATAGAATTCGCAGATGAACAAGATTTTATAGTATTTGGTAAAAGCAAACTTATTACATCTAAGATGAAATCTCTGCAACGTTTAATCCAGAGAGGATTATTACCAAAGCCAAAATGGGAAGGGGGAAAATTTCTTGCCTACTGGGAAAATGACTCAGAAATTAAAGAGCAAGTCATCTGGATCGATGAAAAGATAAAAGAAGGATTATCTTACAGACAGATGAAAGATGAATTGGAATCAGAAAAGATCCCTCAATCTGAGGGGTTGATTGCTGAGGATCTGATTTTAACAATAGATGATTTATTACAAATAGATTATGATAATTCGAAAGTTCTTTTTATTAAGGTCAAGATACTGTATATCCTTGGAAAAAGAGAAGAAGCCTTGAAAATCTTACAGAACTTAGAGACCAATTGTAAAGACAACAAAGAGTTTCTTTTTTTTGTATATGATAAAATGGCACATATATATCATAATTTCGACGCCAAAGAAGAGGAACTAAAAACTTGTCAAAAACTTATTTCTCTTGCTGAGGAAATGGAAGACAATGAGAAATTAGGTGCTGCCTACTGTGATATGGGTAACTGTTTGCGAGACAAGGAAATGGACAAAGCGTTTGATTATTTTCAAAGTTCTGTTGAGCTTTTAGAAAGATCTGATTTGCTTGGTTCTGCTTATGGCAGTATGTATTGGATCCAACAACAAAAAGGAAATTTTTCTAAGGCAGAAGAATATCTAAAAAAATCACTTGAGATATTTATCAAATCAAATAATAAGCGCAAAGAATGCACCAGCAAGGCTAACCTGGGAGTATTATACTATAAATCAAACCAGCTATCCGAAGCCTTGAAACTTATGCAGGAGGCATATCATACCGCCTCCCAACTTCACGATTTGGATGGTGAAGCTGCAATTACCGGTAACATAGGAAAGATATACATGAAGAGAGGTATATTTCCTAAGGCAATAGAACACTTTAGACAGGCCTATCATATTGCTTCTCAAATCAAGAATCCAAGAGCACAGGAGTGTTGGTTGGTAAAGATGAGCAAAGTGTATAAAGAGATGGGCAACCTTAAAAAGAGTGAATTTTTTCTGAAAGAAAGTAAAAAATTTGAAGAACTATCCGATGTTAAGAAAGAGGATAAAAAACAGACGGTTGCTATTAGCTATTAGGAGCAAAGAAAATGAGATATTTGAAATTTCAGCAATTGATATAGGATAGAAAATATGATTAGCTTTATCATAAAAGTAAGTAGAATAAATAAAGATAGGCTGTTAGCCTACAATTTTGGCATATCCGTTAACAGCCCGGGTAAACATAATGAGAGAAAAAACCAAGAAATGGCTTGTCCCCACTTATGCTATTGTTTTTTGGCAAAACCCTTTCATTATGTCAACAAAAAAGATTAACTTAGATAATAGGTGTGGGGAATTTGAAATGTTAATGTATTAAAATGGGACGAAGGAATTTGGAATGTTAATGTCGAAAAATAGGTTGAATGCTTCTTTATTTATCCATATACCCCCGATTTAACCGGAGGTCAGGAGAAGCACTCATTATGATGTTAAAAGCAAAAAATAAAAAAGTTCCGTATTTAACTATATGGAACAAGACCCCAGTGAAATAAAAAAAAGAATTTCACGGGGTAAAGGAGAAAAGATGAAAAATAAAAGGTTAGGAATTTTCATACTCGTCACAGTGGTAGCTCTCATTGCCTGGTTACCTGAACCAGCAATGTCAGATGTAATAGTCTGGGAATACACTGGACTTTCTTCTCCACACGATGCTGATCGTTTGTCAAATGGTAACACCTTGATTACTGATTCGGACAATGCATGGGTTTTTGAGGTTACTTCAGACGGAACCACGGTCTGGTCTTATTGGAGCGATTGGTCTTTCCCAACCGATGCTGATCGGTTATCAAATGGTAACACCTTGATTACTGATATGAGCGACGGATGGGTTTTTGAGGTGACCTCAGGCGGCACCATCGTCTGGTCTTACTCACCACTTAATGACCCCTGGGATGCTGAACGATTGTCTAATGGAAACACCTTGATTACCGAGAGTGGAAACAATCGTGTTATTGAGGTGACCTCAGACGGTACCATCGTCTGGGAATACAGCACAGGACTTAACCAACCACACGATGCTGATAGATTGTCAAATGGTAATACATTAATTTCTGACTATTCTAACAATCGTGTTATCGAGGTAACTTCATACTGCAACATCGTCTGGGAATACACAGGTTTTCGTCCACGCGATGCTGATCGGTTATCAAATGGCAACACTTTGATTTCTGAGTTTAACCACGTTATTGAGGTAACCTCAGACGGCACCACAGTCTGGGAATACACTGGACTTTCTTCTCCACACGATGCTGATCGGTTGTCAAACGGTAACACCTTGATTACTGATAAGAACCAAGATCGTGTCATTGAAGTCAGCCCGCCGCCCATCATAGGTGATTTCAATTCTGACGGCTATGTAGACGGTGCTGACCTTCTGCTCTTCGGCGACCACTGGCACTTTGTTAACACAGATCCTGGTTGGGATGCTCTTTATGACCTTGTGCCGGATAATATTATCGATGCTGCTGATCTTCAGGTTTTCGGAGACCACTGGCACGAAGGCACACCCCCTACAAGATCCGGTCAAGAAGGGAGAGGACCAAACGAGTTTGCTGGTATAGTTTTTGATCTGGATGCAACCACTACCGGTAACCAGAATCTGACCAGCATACTCTCACAACCGCCAGGAACTTACATACGAGTAGATGTGTATTGTACTGAAGTTAACAATTTAGATACCTATGAGTTTGAGGTAATCTATAACCCGACAGAGCTTGAATATGTAACAGCTACATCTACAAATCCCATTACCTTTGAAGGGAACATCCTTGAATCTAATGGTGGTACAGCACTTGGCTGGATGATTGATACTTCTACTCCGGGTGTCTTAAGTCTTGCTTATACCTTAGCAGGCACAGATACTCTTGAAGCACCGGAAGGAGAGGGACTAATTGCAGACATTGTATTTCTGTCTCTTGTTGACACTTATGGAACTCTGAGCTTTGGAGATGTTTACTTTTACGATTCCTATGGTGTGGTGGACCTCATTACAGATAAGGGTACAGCTTCAATTGGTGGTGTCACTATCCCACCTGGTGGTGGTACAGTTACCTTCCCAGCTGGTGGATCTATTACTTTCCCACCTGGAGGTTCTGGTATTATTGATTTGACCTTTGATCCGGTAAATCCACCTCCAGGAATTCCTGTAGGTAACCCTCAAACTCTTTGGTGGGACTTTGATACTTCATTAGCAACTATTGTATATCCAGTAACTCTTCGTTTGGAATGGCCATTTGATCCAGCAGTAGCTTATGCAAGTTCCGCTCTTCTTCATCAAACTGAAGCTGTTTGGTATGCTCTAATTGATGGAAATCCAATTGCTGCTCATGCTGCAAATTTACCAAATCAATCTGCTATTTTGGCAAGTATAACTTACGATTTTGGTATTGACCCTTCATTTGTAGAATTTGACACCTGGACATTATCAGACTGGGGAATGGATGGTGATAACCCATTACCAGTAACACTAACAAACTTTGTAGCTAATTTTGAAGGAAGTTCTCCATTTCTGTGTTGGACTACTCAATCGGAAGTCAATAATATAGGTTGGAATGTGTACCGTTCTGAATCTGAGAATTCAGGACAAATGATCCAGATCAACTTCAATCTGATTCCTGGAGCAGGAACAACATCCATACCAACAAATTACATCTTTGAAGATGAATATGAGGTAGTTCCCAATAATACTTATTGGTACTGGATCGAAAGTGTTGATAATTCAGGTATGACAAATATTTATGGACCTTGTTCATTGACAATTCCGGAAGAAGGAGAGAACATTCCAGAATTACCAACTACAACAGTCTTAAAAGGTAATTATCCAAACCCATTCAACCCGACCACATTCATTCAATTCGACATCAAAGAAAATGAAACTGCTGAATTGACTATCTTTAACATCAGAGGTCAGATAGTTGAATCCAAAACCTTCGAAGCTGGTGCTTATAACTACGAATGGAATTCAAAAGATAATGCTTCTGGAGTTTATTTCTACAAACTGAGATCTGAAAGCTATTCTGAATTCAAGAAAATGATGTTACTGAAATAAAGATAAAAACCTTGCGAAGGTTGTGATACTATCAAAGGTATCTTGACCTTCGCAATGGTTTAATCAAAGAGGAAAAAAGATGAAAAAGAAAAGATTAATTTTAATATTAGGGATAAGTTTATTTTTCAGTTCCCTGATCTTTGCCGGTCCTAACGAGAATGCCGGTATAACCTTTGACCTGAATGCAACTACTTATGGTAATCAGAACCTGCTTCAGATACCAACCCCGAATCAAGGGAGTTACATCAGGTTGGATATATATGCTCAGGATGTGGTGAATCTGGACACATACGAATTTGAGGTGGTCTATAATCCAACCCGTTTGCAATACATTGCATCTTCACCATCCAACCCTATCACATACGAGCCTAATTTCCTTACCATAAATGGAGGTCAAGCACTTGGCTGGATGGTCGATACTTCTATTCCCGGTGTGTTAAGTATCGCTTATACATTAACCGGATCAGATACTCTTGAGGCACCGGAAGGAGAAGGTCTGATTGCAGACATTGTATTCCAGACACTGACCAACGAGAGTACTTACCTGAGTTTCGGTAATGTTTATTATCATGACTCCTATGGAACAACGGATGAAATCACTAGTACAGTAATAGCTTTGCTGGGCGGACTTGCTCCAATGCCTCCTGCTGATTTAACCTCATATCCCGATACAGTATTACAAAACGCCATTCGTTTAACCTGGATAGACCCCACCGAGAATGTAGATGGCACTCCCTTAGATGATCTGGCAGGTATTAATGTCTATTATGCTGATGGCACACACATTAGTTCAGTCAATCCTGGGGTAGAGACTTATGCTGTTCAAGGATTAAACATCGGAGAATACTATACCTTTTATGTTACTGCTTATGATAATGAGACACCGGTAAATGAGAGTCTGCATAGCAATACAGCCGGAGCAATGGTTATTGCACCTATGCCACCTTCTGATTTTAGTGCTTACAGCGATTATACCTCACCAAGCTCAATTCAACTCTCCTGGACAGACCCTACTGAAAATATAAATGGCGTCCCTCTCACAGATCTTAATCATATTGATGTTTATTATTCGGATGGCACTCTCATTGTTTCTGTCAATCCGGGGGTAGAATCATACACAGATGTAGGTCTTACAGATGGTCAGTTGTATAGTTATTATCTTATAGCTGTGGCTGATAATCCAAACATGTCCAATCCTACAGACACAGTAAACCGGTATGCCGGAGGCTCGCCTATACCATCACCCCCAGGAAATCTGAATAGGGATGTACTTCCGAATGGTATCATCCAACTTACCTGGGATGACCCTACCACACAGGAAGATGGTACTCCTTTAGATGATCTTGCAGGTATAAATATTTATCTTGCCGATATTATCATAACCTCGTTAGCACCAGGAGTGGAGAATTATACTTTTACGGATTTGATTCCAGGTCAGTACTATTCTGTTAGTGTAACTGCTTATGACAATGAAATCCCTGTCAACGAAAGCGAGCCCAATACTGTTGAAGGCTATAATACTACTGTTTTGTATGTGCACCCGGACTCTACGCTCAACTCTATACAGACAGCACTGAATTACGCCACTCATCACGATACAGTGTTGGTTGCAGCTGGCACCTATTACGAGCACATCTCCTGGCCTACTTATTCCATTGGACTAGGAACCCAGAGTATCCATCTGAAAAGTGAATCCGGTCCCGAGGTAACGATAATAGATGGAGGTGGAAACGGAACAGTTATATATATAGACGACTTTCAGCTTGTGGAGTTACCAATTTGGATAGATAATACTACCATAATTGAGGGATTTACTATTCGAAATGGAAATGCCAATATTTCCTATGGTAGTGCCTTCGACCTTCGTAATGGGCAGTCAATTGGAGCATCACCAACTATCAGGGGTAATATCATAACTCAAAACAGTTCTGGCATGGGTAGCTTTTACTGTCACGCGGCTTCACCAATTATCACCGAAAATATCATTACTCAGAACAACGGCAACGCCATCTGTCTCCGCTATGGGGCTCATGTAACTATCACTGGCAATACCATTACTCAGAACAGTGGCTGCGGTATCTACAACGACGTCTTTAGCTCTACGCCAACTATCATCGGCAATACTATCACTCATAACGGCAGCCATGGTATCTCAATCCCTGGTGGTGGAACCTTAGTTGAAAACAATGTCATAGCTAACAATGAAGGTTTGGGCATCCACACCCAATTTACTTGTGGTTTAATAACTATAACCGACAACATCATAACCGGCAATTTATCTGGCGGCATCGGCGGGTCAAATTCTAAATCTGTAACCAACTGTGTTGTGTCAAATAATGGAGGCTATGGCATAGGTGGCGGTGTATGGTTTACCACCACGACAATAACCAACTCCATTATATCAAATAATGATGGCGATGGAGTAACTGCTAATTGCTATCTCTCTATTCACTACTGCGATATATACAATAACAACGGTTTTGGACTTTATAATTCAGCTGATGAGTGCATGTCAGGTATCATACATGAAGCTCAAAATAACTGGTGGGGCGACCCGGATGGTCCTTTTGGTCCTAATGGTGACGGTGTAGGCTGTGCGTACGGACTTCTAGAAGATCGTATATATTACACTCCCTGGTTAACTGAGCCTCACATTCTCAAAATTGTCTCTGTTCCAGACTTTAGCTGTGGTGAGCCAGAAGAGACAATCACTATCCCTGTTAATACTACAGATATAACAGGAGAAGAGGTTCTCTCAACCGAATTTGCACTAAGTTATGACTCAACAATAATTACAGCAATAGATATAGACGCGTCTGGAACTTTACTTTCCGGTACTGATTGGACATGGGATTACAGCGTAGTTGGTGATACATTATTTGTTGAGATGTCAGGCGCAGATGAACTTACGGGGAGCGGAACATTGATCAACCTGATATTCGTTGTCTCACCTGATGCACAACAAGGACAGGAGAGTCCTTTGCACTTTGAGGACTTCATATTTAATGAAGGAGTCCCGGTAGTAACTACCCAAGATGGCATTTTCATTGTGGGGCAGATTTTTGGTGCTATTGAAGGGATAGTTGCCGAAGCGGGGAGGAGTCCTATCCCTGGTGCTGTAGTTACTGCACAGGGTACATTTACTTACTGCGATACTACTGATGCCAATGGATATTATATTATGCCGGAAGCACTATCTGATACCTATGATATGACAGTTATTGCCGATGGATACAATGAAATTGATACAACAGGTGTTGTAGTAATCGGTGGAGAAATAACTGTGGTTAACTTCCAGTTAACACATCCTGAGATAGTTGTGTACCCTGCAAGCATTGATTTAGAACTTCCTGTGGATATAACCTATGATACTCCTATAACAATCAGTAATCCGGGTAACGGTCCACTTGACTTCTATATTAGCATTGGTGAAGGTGCCAGGTTTGTGAAATCTATAGAGTTTAAACCCAGCTTGTCCCGTGGGATCTCCTCTATCCAACAGGATGGAATCAATCCTATTCAGCGGGATGTTTCACCGGAAGGCATGAAGACAGGTGCCTTGTTCGGCACACTCCAATTGGCACCTAACGCACAAAGTGGAACACTGGAACCCTGGCAAGGATTCCCACACCCTTCACCAAGATTTGATGAAGTGACCATTCACTATGATGGCGAGCCTTATACCGGTATTGGACTTACAAATGGTGGTACATTTGAGGGAGCAATAAGACTTACTCCGGATGAACTCGGTCCTTATGATGAGTGGGAACTCATATCAGCACGGTTTTACCACTATGAGACAGGTACACACTCAGGACAGATAAAAATATATGGAGCAGGTAGTTCATCAGAACCCGGAGCATTTATTACATCTGAGCCTTACTCTGTTACTGGTGAGACCTGGTTTAGAACAGACCTTACAGAACCTGTTACAATAGATGCTACACAGGATCTGTGGACATCAGTAGAGGTGACACATAATGCAGGTGAATATCCTTTAGGTTTAGATGCAGGACCAGCTGTCCAGGGTAAGGGTGACTTTATTTACCAAAGTGGCGTCGGATGGGACGAACTTTATATTATTGGTTTTGATTATAACTGGAATGTTCGTGCAATAGTGGCTCAACAATGGCTATCTGTTACACCTGAGTCAGGTACGGTTCCTGCCGGTCAACCATTTGACATCATTGTGCACTTTGATACTCATGGAATAATTCCTGACTCAACTTACACAACAAATATTTTGATACACAATAATTCAGCGGAGTCACCGGTGATTATTCCTGTAACTATGCATGTAACAGGTCCGGGACAACAGTTAAGTTTAGGAGAGAATTGGAATTGGATTTCCTTTAATGTTCATCCTGATGATACTTCAATTGAATCAGTATTTGCACCTTTAACTCCAGATGATATACATCAGGTTATGAATCAGACACAGTCTGCAACTTATTATTATCCACCTGGTTCCTGGTATGGGACCCTTGAGGAGATAACTGATGGAGAAGGTTACCTGGTAGAAATGAATAATTTTGTTAATTCATTTATAGTATGTGGGGAGTCAATCGACCCTGCCACCCCGATCGCTTTAAATGTACCCTGGAACTGGATTGCCTATTATCCCCAATACACTCTACAAATAGAAGATGCTATGGCAAGTATAGTTCCTAATGTATATCAGGTTATGAATCAAACCCAATCTGCAACTTATTATGACCCACCTGGTGAATGGTATGGTTCTCTGGAACAAATGGAATCTAGTGTTGGTTATAAAGTAAAAATGAATGCTACTGATATCCTTATTTATCCAGGGCAAAGAGCAATTATTTCGGACAAAACCATTGTCACAAGAGATAAGACAAAAGATCCACCGGATTGGGAAGTAATACAAAATACCCAGTGTCATATGGTACTAATGGCAGAGATCACCCTCGATGAAGAGGAATTTGAAGGTACTGATAATAATATGGCAGGTGCGTTTTGTTGGATCGATAGCTTACAAC
>JAGLWO010000366.1 GCA_023133395.1 Candidatus Cloacimonadota bacterium
AAAGCTTCGCCACCTTTTTGTTCGGCTTGTTTGAGCATACTTGTGAATTCTTCTGACTTTGCATCTTTGATTAATCTTTTAACGTTTGATAGAAGTTGTCTTCTGTTTGCTTCTACTGCGAGCCTCATGCCAAAACCATATTCAGCATTATCTTCAAAGAGAGAATTAGCCCAGGTTGGACCGTGTCCGTCTTTATTTTTGCAATATGGAATTGTGGGGAAAGTTCCACCCCAGATAGAAGAACAACCAGTTGCATTGGCTACTATCATCCTGTCACCAAAAAGTTGGGTAATAAGTTTCACATAAGGTGTTTCACCGCAACCTGCACAGGCACCGGAGAATTCAAAAAGAGGTTGCTTAAACTGGCTTCCTTTTAGAGTAGTTTCTGAATTACTTCCCAGAACATCATTTGGAAGTGCATCGAAGAATTCTGCATTGATAGCTTCTCCAGCTTCTCTTTCCTCTTCGATAGGTTTCATTACCAGAGCATCTTTGGGGCATTCATTCACACAATTCCTACAGCTTACACAATCCTCGATATAAACCTGGATTTTGTATCTGTATTCGCCCTTATCTTTACCCATTGCGTCCAGAGTTGTGAAAGTATCAGGAGCATTTTTCAGAGCTTCTTGTTTGATCAATTTCGGACGGATCGCAGCATGAGGACAAACAACAGCACATTGATTACATTGAATGCAATTTTCTGCAATCCAGTGAGGAACGAACGGGGCAACACCACGCTTTTCCAATCTGGTAGTTGCTGAAGGTACAAATCCATCGAATGGCATTGCAGAAACCGGGATTTCATCACCTTTTTCCCTCATTATTTTTTCAATAACATTCATTGTGAAATCATCAGAATCGTCTGGAACCAGTTTCTTCATTTTCGCATATTTTGCTGGAAGTTCTTTAGGAACCGGAATCTCAACCAGAGCTTCATTAGTTCTATCAACTGCTTTCCAGTTCATTTCTACAACTTTCTGTCCCTTTTTTCTAAAAGATTTATCTATAGATTTCTTTATCATTTTTATCGCTTCTTCCCTATCGAGAACTCCTGAGATAAGAAAGAAAGCCGTCTGCATAACTGTGTTGATGCGATTTCCCAGACCTACTTCATTTGCTATTTTGAGGGCATTGATATTATAAAGTTTAATATTCTTTTCAATTATGGTTTTCTGCATGTCCCTGGTAAGATGTTCCATAACCTCTTCTTCTGGCCAGATCGAGTTCAGAAGAAAAACACCACCTTCTTTAATTCCTTCCAGCACATCATAACGACCGATGAATGCCTGGTTATGACAACCCACAAAATCAGGATTATCGACAAGGTATTCCGACTGGATTGGACTTTTACCAAAACGGAGGTGAGAACGAGTGATCCCTCCAGACTTTTTGGAATCATATTGGAAATAACCCTGTGCGAACATATCAGTATTATCGCCAATGATCTTAATAGAATTTTTATTTGCACCCACAGTACCATCTGCACCAAGACCCCAGAATTTACAGTTGATAGTTCCTGGTGGGGTGGAATCTATATCTTCTTTTATAGGAAGCGAGAGGTTAGTCACATCATCGGTTATACCCACTGTGAATCCATGAGAGCATTCCCCGTCGAGATGGTCGTAAACAGCTTTTACCATGGAAGGAGTAAACTCTTTGGAAGAAAGCCCATAACGACCTCCAATAATTGTAAGGTCTTTTCTATCTTTGAGAGCAGCCACAATGTCTAAATAGAGTGGTTCGCCAATTGAGCCGCACTCTTTTGTTCTATCCAGAACAACGATTTTCTTAACAGTATCAGGAATTGCTTTTTTAAAAGCTTCTAAAGAGAATGGACGATAAAGACGAACTTTTATAAGCCCTAGTTTTGCACCCTTTTTATTTAGATAGTTTATAGTTTCTTCGATTGTCTCAATACTGGTTCCCATAGAGATAATGATCTTATCTGCATCTGGGGCACCTACATAATCAAAGAGATGATACTGGCGACCTATGACTTTTGCCACTTTATCCATGTATTCCTGCACAATTCCAGGAGCTGCTTTGTAATATTTATTTACTGTTTCTCTTCCCTGGAAATAAACATCAGGATTTTGAGCGCCAACTTTAACTCTCGGCTTTTCAGGATTCATTGCTCTGCTGCGGAAGTCTTCTACATATTCCATCTCAACCAGGTCTCGCATTGTATCATAATCGATCACTTCAATTTTCTGAACTTCATGCGAATTCCTGAAACCATCAAAGAAGTTCAAGAAAGGCACTTTAGATTTTAAAGTGGCAAGATGAGATACAATTGCCAGGTCCATAATTTCCTGCAGAGAACCTTCTGCCATCAGACCGAAACCTGTATTACGAGCAGACATCACGTCCGAGTGATCTCCAAAAATGGAAAGTGACTGCACAGCCAGAGAACGAGCTGAAACGTGGAACACTGTGGGAAGCATTTCACCTGCTATTTTATGCATATTGGGAAGCATGAGCATTAGACCCTGAGAAGCTGTAAACGTGGTTGTGAAAGCACCTGCTGAAAGCGAACCGTGTACAGCACCGGATGCTCCTGCTTCGGACTGCATCTCGATTACATCAACCGTCTGTCCGTACACATTCTTCCTATCATTTGCAGCCCAGGCATCTGCAAATTCTCCCATTGGTGATGAAGGAGTTATCGGGTAAATTGCTGCTACTTCACTGAAAGCATAAGCTACATGAGTCGCAGCAGTATTACCATCCATACTAACTTTTTCAAACTTTTTCATATTTGCTCCCTTTATTTTTTATTTGATTCTAGTTTAATATTTATTCCAAATTTATGATAATTATTTTCACGTCAATTAAATTAAATTTTTATTATATTTTGATAATATATTTTGCTATATGATGTCAAATTATCAGAATTCTTATTATTTATCTCAAATCTTTTTTATTGCTAACTTGTATTTAGTTTTCAATAATTTTTGAATTTCTTTCAAAACTCTTGCTACATATTTTGTCGATTGTTTGCAATCTGTTGTATTGAGGACATTACCTTTACCTAAAAATACTTTAGTTTCTTTATAAGTAATTTTAATTTCAATAAATTCTTCCCATAGTAATCTATTCTCTTTTGTTGAAGTGAGTATATCATTATGCCAATAAATTCCATTTTCACAAACTGCTAAACCGTCTTTACTACTGCCAAAAAATGTTTCATCAATCAATAAAATTAATCTTACATCGTGAGGAATATAAAATGACTTTTTTGCATTGGAGTATTTACGATTCGGTATATTATCCATGAAATAAAAACATCTTTTTTTCTTGTATTTTGAGCAAATAT
>JAGLWO010000367.1 GCA_023133395.1 Candidatus Cloacimonadota bacterium
TATTAAAATTATTTTATTAAAAGCATTTTCTTTGTTGAGGAACATTTACCTGTTTTCAATTTGTAGAAATATATTCCTGATGAAACGGGCAGGTTTTTTTCATCTGTTCCGTCCCAAATCACAGAATGCTGACCTGCTTCCATATTTTGATTTATAAGAAATTTAACCTTTTGCCCTTTCAAATTATAGATAATTAATTCAGTGTTTTTCTCGGTGTTCTCGGTGGTGAATTTTATTGTCGTTGTTGGGTTGAATGGATTGGGATAATTCATTAGCGAATATCTTTCTGATGAGACCTCGATATTATCTACATCTGTAGGTTCTCCAAAATCCTGAAGAACTAAATTAACAATCTGTGAAGCAGCACTCTGCTCAATAAAATATAATGGGAAGCCCAAAACATACACTTTGTATTCTCCAATATATCTTTGAGCACAAACTTCGTTTTCCCAGTCCGGATCATTAGTTGCAGAATCAAAAAGATAGATCGGTTCTGCTTCTTCAATAGGTTCAAACTTATTAACATACGGAAGACAATCTTCCCAGATAGGTAAAGGTACTTTATCAATATCAACCGATACATCAGGGAATCCTAATTCTCCAAAAGCACCGGCGAAATCAGGATTATCATTTGTATCAGGATTATTAAAATACAAGTAGTACAGATAAAAATTTTCAGAAATACTGAAAAGCATTTTCCAGGAAGAGATCAAAAGGTTTCCACCAGCCAGCAGATAGCTTTTAACATTATAAAGTTCGTTATTCACAGGAAGATTCACAATATCATCTGTATGCCAGATTATTGATGAGTATTTGGCTATTTCTTCGAGTAGAGGTGCACCGGATTGGTTTATATCCCAGGTTGAATAATTATAATTCGATAATATCTCATCATAGAAAGCATCAACTTCTTCATCTGTTGGGAAAGGTGAAGCTGTTGGAGAATTCAAGGTTCCATCAACAAGCAGGATTCCCTGATCAAAAGTAAAATCCACAGGAATGATGGATATTTCATTGGAGAACTTACTGATATAATTTCCATCGCTATCAAATACAACTGCGATCTTATAAAAATACTCCACACCTGGTTCAACATCCTCATCAAAATAGAAAGTACCGGAAATCGGAAAGGAATTTAATTGAATATATTCTCCTCCAGTCTCTTTACGATAAATATTAAATCCTTCTATAGCCGGATCAAAGAATTCTTCCCACACAATTACAGCTGCACCATCCCGATTTACTTCAACTTGTTCCAATACCGGAACCAGTTCCAAATAACCATAATCGAGCACCCAATTCTGTGGATCAAATATAAGTGAATCAAGTTCTCCCTCCATAAAAGAAGTATAGTAATTAAAACCATCTTCTGCCCAGAATCTATCTGCATTACCGTTCAAAATATAGGGAACATACATGGAAAATGGGTCACCCTGACTTCCTTCTGAGAATAGAGTTGTCTTTAACGAATCATATACTTCAGATGTATAAGTTGTGAACTTATAGAGAGGTCTTCCATAGTTATAGAACCACTCATCAAAGAACCAATCCATATCATTTCCACTTACAGTTTCAGCAGAGTTTTTCAAGTCTTCAGTGAGAACATTTCCATACAGAAATTCCGGGTCCTGCATATAATCGTGCATTAATTGGAAGAATAATTCATCTCCAAGAACACCACGCAACATATGAAGTGTCCAGGAACCTTTGGCATAAACCACCCAGTTAAATATATGACTTGCAGTACCATTTTCATCACGGTATAAACACTCATCAAGTAAAGAACCACCATCCTCGTTTAACATATACTCATGAAGAGCTTCTTCACCATATAGATGTTCTGCCCAGAGAGCTTCACTATAGGAAGCAAATCCTTCTTTAAGCCAGACGTGACTCCAGGAGCCGATACTCAGGCAGTCTCCAGCCCACTGATGAGAAAGTTCATGAGCTACAGTGTATTCAGCATCAGGATCACCAATATATCCAGAGTCAAATGAAGTGCAGGTCTGATGTTCCATTGCCAGAGCACCCAGATTTGTGCAAGTGGCATGTCCGTATTTTTCAGTTAAGAACGGATAAGGACCATAAACATCGGAATAAAAGGTAAGCATATCTTCACACAATCCATATAATGAAACACTAGCAATATATTGCTCAGGATAGACATAATTATCCACTATCATCTGGGTCCCTTCATATTCCCACAGGAAAGAATACATCTGATAGTTGGTTATTGCAAATGAGGTGAGGTATGTACAAACCGGGTAAGATTCGTGCCATTTACTGGTACTGGTACCATTACCGTTATTCACAACTTCTTGCAGAACTCCATTGGAAGCACAAATATACTGGGAAGGATAGGTAATCCAGATATCGAGTGAATCAGGTTTATCAGCAGGTGTATCTTTACAGGGCCACCACTTGCGTGCACCACGTGGTGAGACCATTGTAAATACTATCGGAACTCCATTATGCTCCTGGAATTTCATGCCATCATTCAGCCGGTTCTGCGGATAACCATAATATTGAATAGAAAGCTCGATCTCATCTCCTGATTGAAACGAACTTCCCAGCTCTATTGCAATTATATCTTCATCATGAATAAAATTTAAAGACTGTCCGTTCATCTGTATATTATCCACTGTAAGGTCGTTCGTGAAATGAAGACTAATCTCGGATACATTATTCTCAACAATTTCAAGAAAGCTCTCAATAATTGCTTCAACATATTCAATATCAAAATCAATACTGATATCGATGAAATAATATTTTACATTGTAGTTATACATTTCGCGGGTATCTTCTCTCATATGATCCATCCACCTGGAATAGAGTTGAGCCTTTTGTTCAGCAGCTTGCTTTCTTTTTTCTACTATTCTTTTGAAATCAGGTAGATTTGCAAATATGGGAACTGTTAAAATAAATATAATAAAAGTCAGGATCGCCTTTTTCATTAATCCTCCAGTCGAACTCGAACAATGTCAAATTAAGAAAAAGCTGAAATATTTTGCAATAACAATTTATTAAACTTCCGAAGTTTTATGATTATCATTTTGTCGAAATAATTCAACCAATGGTGTGATGTAGTTGTGCATGATATTTTCCTTTTCTTACTTCTTGATAAATTCTTACCTTGAAAACTAATCAATATTTTGCAAGAAATCTATTTGGCTGAACACAGAAAAGCCGTTAAAAAGTAGTTGCAAAGAGATTCTTTATAATATTAATTTTATTTATCGTAGACGAATAGAAAATTATTATTTGAAGTGCATTCTTTTTCTTAAACCGGCATAACATAAATTACGTTAAGAAATTGGTAATAAGCAAGCGTTAAGAAAAATCTTCTGTATGAGTTGTTTTCTAATTTCTTTCATAGAATCTACATAGAAAAAACGAGTTAAGATTTTCTAGTGGTGTTTGCCAATTTTAGTAATTTATATTCGCCGGGAGCTTCTTGTCCGCCATAGCTTTAGCAGAGGAGGATTCTTTAAGAAGCCTGTCCGGCTCTGACGGATTTCTTTTGTCGGTACAAAAGAAATGAAAATCAATACTTGCCAACATCTGAGTGAAAAATCTTCTTGCTATTCTTAAAAAAAACTAGGCATTAAAGCTCACCATCCTGGTGAGTAATGACCAAGACCAAGATGAGTTCAACCTTGCGAAGGTTTCTTTTATAGATCATTATTCTTTTAAACCTTCGCAAGGTATCTATCCAAATCACTTCACAGCAGTTACATAATAAAACTTCTTATCGCTCGAAAGTGGAGAACTCCAGCTTGTACCGTTAAAATTCCCGGAAGTATCTTCTGTAAAATTATCATACGGATCATTTGAAGAATATACTTTATACGATGTTGCTCCGCTAACCGCACTCCAGGATATATTTACCATATCGTTTACAACTGTTATCGTTACGTTTTCGGGTGGTAAGATCTCACCAATAATTGGACCCAGGTAATAGCCGGGGTAATTATTGTAATTCGCGCTTGTCATTTCTTCCCCAGAAAGTCCACCCACAGTGTTCAATTCTGCAATGTAATTGGTGGAAGCAGGTTCGCTACTGCCTGCCAGGTTACCATTGAACAACCCGTAATCCAGAAGCTTGTAATTAGTACTGGCAGCCTGCTGGGCACAAAGTAATAGCGGTAGGATGAACAGTAATAAGATCAGTATTATTATTTTCATAATTTCCCTCTTATTAAATTTATTCGAACTATTTCAATTCCGCAATTTGTTGTTTCAGTTCTTCTATCTGCTGTTGCTGTTCTTTCATGGCTTCGATCAGAACCGGAATAAGACCGATATAATTTATTCCTTTATATTCGATCGTTTCTACATTCTTTTCTGCTCCTTCGATGCCCTCATTTTTATCGTAAGCATGAACATTGTTCACTACCAGTTCAGGAAGTATTTCTTCCAGTTCCTGGGCTATCAAACCGATCTGTTCACCTTCCGGTAGTACTAATTGTTTTTCTTCTTCCATTTGTTTGAAATTAAAGGTATGCACATTCATTAGCTTTATTTTGGAAAGAGCATTTTTAAATGGCTGCACGTTTTCTTTGAAGCGCTCATCGGAAGGATTGGTGAATGTACCGGTAACATGAACATTACCATTAAAAAACCCGGCATAGTTAGTGCTACCACCACCAGCAGTACCATAAATTCCATAATTTGTACCTGAACCACCATAAACGTAACCATATACTCCAACATAGACGTCACTTCCCGTAGGAATTACTTTGCCATAAATACCAAGATAACCCCCTTCAAAATATCCACCACAACCATAACCATCTGCCGGTATGGATTTACCATAAACAGCTCTGGCATCATAATTACCAGTACCGGTGAACTCAGCATGGATTACGTGTGTATCGTCACTATTATAATTTGAGTTAAAGTAACCTGCATATAAACCTGTACTATAACCGTAAACACCAGATCCGGTAGTTGCAATATTATAACCGTAAACACCATAACCATCATTTGAATAATTACGTCCATGAACACCGCAAGTTGATACACCTAATAAACCATAATTACCACTGCTGTTATGAAAACCCGCAACACCGTGACCCGTACCGGTATTTTCACTCTTGATAACACTATTTGTGTAAGAAACATTTCCAATGAGATTGAGAGGAACATCCACATTCAAAGTTACATCACCGGAAGTACCACCACCATTTAAGCCTGTACCGGCAGTTACGGCAGTTATATCTCCTGTTGGGGGATTCACCCAGTTTGTACCAATTCCGGTGCTGGAAAGCACCTGTCCGCTTGTTCCTGCATCATGGTCATCGTCGTATAAAATTCCTGCAACTTCAAAGCTGCCATTGATCTTTATATAATTATTATCGAATTCTCCATAGATGAGGGGTGGAAAGCCATCGGAATTTTCTATATAAAGTTTATTACTTTCTGTTTCATAATATCCAGCCTTATACCCAAGAAAAATATTACCGGATTTACTATGGTATCCCGTTCCTCTACCCGCCTTGTATCCAATGATCGTATTTTGTGAACCTTCCTGGTTAAAATAATTTGTATTATTTCCTATTCCTACATTATATTCTCCACTTGTATTATGATAAAGTGTATAGGAACCAAAAGCAGTGTTGCCGGATCCTGTATTGAAATGAAGTGCTTCATATCCATTTGCAGTATTTCGTATTCCAGATATGTTCGCGAAGAGAGCACTATATCCAACTCCAACATTATCGTTATCTGTACCATCGTCGCTCGTACCTGCACCGGAACCAAGAAAAACACTGTTACCACCTGTTTTCCCATCTGTAAGGTCATCTATTTCTTCTGCACCACCGGCTGCATCAACCCAATCAGTGCCGGAGCCTGTACTGGAAAGCACCTGTCCGCTGGTTCCTGCATCATGGTCATCGTCATATAGAATTCCTGTTACTTTAAAATCACCATTGATCTCCACGTAATCATTATCGAATTCGCCATAAATAAGGGGAGATGAAGAAATTGAATTTTCAATATAAAGTTTATTACTTTCTGTTTCATAGTAACCGGCTCGATAACCGAGAAAAATATTCCCGGATTTATTGTGATCTGCCGTTCCTCTACCTGCACGGTATCCTATGATCGTATTTTGGGAACCTTCCTGGTTATAACGATTTGCTTCAGATCCTATTCCTATATTATATTCTCCACTGGTATTACGATTAAGCGAATAGGAACCAAAAGCTGTGTTAGAGGATCCTGTATTATGAAAAAGTGCACTATTTCCATTTGCAGTGTTGTAGTCTCCTGTACTGTTAGTATAAAGCGCTTGATATCCATTTGCAGTATTGCAAGTGCCGTCATCGTTGGAATAAAGTGATTTATATCCATTTGCAGTATTGTATGTTCCGGATATGTTTGTATGGAGAGCGCTAATTCCTACACCAACATTATAATTGTCTGTACCACCATCGCTCGTACCTGCACCTGAACCAAGAAAAACACTCGAACCATCGGATTTCCCATCTGTGAGGTCATTTATCTCTTCTGCGCCTACATTTACATCAACCCAATCCGTGCCTGTAGCTGTACTGGAAAGCACCTGTCCACTTGTTCCCGGTTGATCATCACTATCTCTCAATTCACCTGTTGCCTGGAAATCACCATTAATCTTTACAATCTCACTTCCAGCGGTAAAATCACCATAAATAAGTGGATATGAAGATTGTGAGTTTTCAATATAGAGTTTATTACTCCCGGTTTCATTATAGCCAGCCTCATTTCCAATAAAAATATTAGAAATTCCTGTGTTATTATAACCAGTTCCATATCCTAAAAATGTGTTATTCATTCCATTTACATTACTACCCCCACTATTTATACCAAGATAAACATTTGCTCTACCTCCTATATTACTAGCACCAGCAGATAAACCTATGAATGTATTTGTATAACCCGTTGTATTTGAATAACCTGCACTATTTCCAATGAATGTATTATAATCACCTTCTGTATTGCTTGCACCAGCATAAGGTCCTATAAAAGTGTTATAATCACCCGTAGTAATAGAACTACCGCTGCCATTTCCAAGGAAGATACTATAAATATCACCCTTGCAATGTAATATATCATTTCCATCAATTTTATATGCACTACCGGAAGAAATATTTATCTCTCCACCTACATCTAACTGGTAAGAGGGTGTTGTATCATTAATTCCTACATAACCTTCATTATTAACGTAAACCACACTATCAGGAGAACCATCGTCTGCATCCAGATGATCTAGGTCAGTTTCATTCACATAATCGGGATCGTGGTTATGGTCGCTGCGAGATACAGTAGTGGCTGAGCCACTTCCCGCTAAATCTACATTCAAGGTTACATCGCCGGAAGTGCCGCCGCCTGTTAAACCTGTGCCTGCTGTAACTGCGGTAATATCCCCGGTTCCTCCTGCATCGATCCAGTCTGTGCCGATACCTGTGGTGGAAAGCATCTGTCCACTGATTCCTGCATCACCACTGCTATCGTGTGTTATTCCTGTTGCCTGGAAATCACCATTGATTACGATCTTATCATTATCAAATTCACCATAGATGAGAGGTGGGGAATCCCAAGAATTTTCTATATAGAGCTTGTTATCTCCTGTTTCATAGAGTCCTGCGTAATAACCAATAAAAATATTTCCGGATTTACTGTGTGGTGACGTTCCACAGCCTGCCATATACCCTATTATAGTATTGTTGGAGCCTTCCTGGTTATAACCATTTGCACCATGTCCTATTCCTAAATTAAATTCTCCACTGTTATTACCATTAAGCGCATAGGAACCAAAAGCAGTGTTATAGGATCCTGTACTAGAATAAAGTGCCCTATTCCCATTTGCAGTATTGTAGTTTCCTGTAATGTTAGTATAAAGCGCCTGATATCCACTTGCAGTGTTGTATTGTCCACCAGTATTTGCGTAGAGAGCCATATTTCCAACACCAACATTATAATTTTCTATACCATCGTCATTTGCACCTGAATCGGAACCGAGGAAAACACTGTTACCACCTGTTTTCCC
>JAGLWO010000368.1 GCA_023133395.1 Candidatus Cloacimonadota bacterium
TTATTGCAGTTAACATGGAATGATCCTGGTTATTATAACGATGCATTCCGTTCCTACCGATTAAGAACAGATTCTCAAATTTGTCTGTATATTCCCTGATAACATCAAATCTGTCATAACTTCCAAAATAAGCAGGATAGGTTTTTGGCATCCTGATCACCACACTATCCAGAACATCTTCTTTTTTAATCATTTCAATCTTACAAAATTCTTCAATTGCAAAACTGGAAAAATTCTCGTCGGTCATTTCCCAGAGTTCATCACCTTCGCTGCAGAAATATTCCAGTCCTATCCACACTTTATTTTCGTCTTTGACCAGGTACGGGCTCCAGTTATTGAAAATCTGAAGTCTTCCTACTTTCACATCACGTTCCTGGATATATATCCAGTTATCCGGAATGATCTTGTTAACTGTTTTATGTTTTGTTTCATTTTCTATCTTCATTTTTTCCAGGAGAAGTCCCACTGTAACGAAATCCCGGTATATCAATCCTGCGGATATTTTTCTCACTTCTTTTGGCACCTGATCACCCATAGACTTAATCAGGTCTTTTACCGACATTGTAGAGAAAAAGTAATCGCCTTCTACTTTTAGCTCTTTATCATTTTTTTCGTTATGGATAGTAACGCTAATTATCTTATCATTATTTGTTTCTATCCCTACAACTCTTTGGTTAAGATTTACTTCTCCCCCTTTTTTTTCGATTAATCCTGCCACTTTTTCCCAAAGTTGACCGGGGCCATATTTAGGATACATAAATTGTTCTATCAAACTTGTCTCTGTTTTTTTCTGATCGATGGATGCATCTTTAGAAAAGATATTCTTAAGCGCATGAATTATAGCTTTTGATATAGAAAGCCCTTTTATCCGTTGTGCTCCCCATTCCGGCTTTATTTTATTGCAGGGAACTCCCCACACTTTTTCCGTATAATCTTTAAAGAATGTTAGATAGAGTTCCTTCCCAAATCTATTAATAAAGAAATCTTCAAGGTTCTTTTCATTTTTGATTCTAAATAAACGAGCCTTAATATAACTCATTCCGATTTTAATAATCCTCAAGAAACCAAGATTTTTAAAAGTTTGTAGATTAATTGAAATTGGATAATCAAAGAATTTTCTTAAGAAAAATATTCTGGAAAGCCTGCTTCTAATGAGCATCACATTATCCTGTTTTTGTGGGTCAGGTGAATTTTTTTCCTTTGAAAGCGGAATTTTTCTATCAAGCATTAAATCGTCTTTTGAAGGAGCTCCCTGAAGAGGAAGGATCTTCTGCCACCATTTCATTACTCTTTCCGATTTGGAAAAGAACCTATGTCCGCCAAGATCGATCCTGTTTCCTTTGTAGTTTACAGTTTTCGAAATACCACCAATATCGTTTGTTGCTTCAAAGATTATTGGTTTAATATCAGTTTTGATTAATAATTCATAAGCTGCTGTAAGACCTGCAGGTCCTGCACCTATGATAATTGCTGTTTTAATTTTCATAACATCTTCTTATTCTTTTTTATATTACTAATTTATTTTTGGTGGCTCGAAAATTAGGTGATACTGTGGTTTCCTATAGTAAACCAATTGAGTGTTTCTCCAATTCATTAATTTATCAAATAGTTCATTAGCTTTTTTTTCACAAGAATTAAAAAGATTCCTTTTTTCTAAAGGGTCAATTTCTAAATTATAAAGTTCAGCTTCTTTTGCAGGTTGGTAGTTTATAAGTAATTTCCATGGCCAATCTATTATTCCATCCTGATGTACAATAGCATTTGCATGCAAATAAATTATTCTTTTCAGGTCGGTCTTAAATGGAGAAATACCTTGAAAAGAATTGGGAATAGGAATGTTCATTAAGTCTAACACTGCTGGTAAAATATCAATATGATTGATCGGATTCTCAACAGGATATGTAATAAAATCTTTTAGAGGTTTAATTAATGTAAATGTTCGCACAGATTCATCATACATAGGTCCAGAATGATTACCAAAACCATGCTCATAAAAAGCTTCCCCATTGTCTCCAATAATAATGAAATAGCAATTATCCCATATTCCTTCCTTTTTCAGGAAATCAACAAAATCATTGATAAGCATATCAAGATTATAGAATGCGTTAAAATATCTGTTTTTTACATGTTCAACCTTTTCTTCAGACCAGCTATAGTATATCATAGGAAAATCAATGATACTGGGTTGAAATGGTTCTTCTCCACCTTCGGGGATCAAATAATTAAAATGGGTATTCTGAAGATTCATTCCAAGAAAGAAGGATTTGGAATCCGATAAATTCGCTATCCAGTCTTTTGCAATTCTTAAAGTCTCAGAATCTTCAATTTTCCCGGCTGTAGCAATTTTATTCTTAATTAATGATGCCAATCCTTTTTTATCATCTTTGTTATACCATGTTTTTTTATTATAATCTTCCGAATGGTAGAAAAAATCTATTTCCGGGACATCCAACCAATTAATCATACTTCCCCACTTCTCGTTATGCGAAGATATATATGCAGTTTCATAGTTTAAATTTTTAAATACTTGAAAAATCGAAGTCTTTCGAAAGTGTGAGTTTTTCTTATATTTTGTTCTTTTAGATGATCTTAAAGGATACTTGGAATACCATAAAGATAAATCCGCATAATCTGAATGAGAGGAAGCAGCATAAGACTTACTAAAAAGATAAGATTGATCAATTAACGATTTCATAAATGATATTGGACATGGCTCGATATTAATTAAATCATAACGCATAGATTCAATCATAATAACAATAACAGGAGAATCCGGTAAATGTTCAGGCAATTCTTGTTTCTTATCCTTTCTAACAAGTATTGATTCATCTATTTCATAAGTAAATGAACTACCATTAAATCTCGGAGTTTTAAAGAAAGACAAAAGAGGATGAATTTCTGTTTTTCTTATTATCAAAAATAAAATCACTAATAACGAAATAATGAATACTAAAGAAATAGCGGGTTTAGATTCTTTTTTTCGATTTCTTTTTAAGAACCAGAAAATAAAAATTGCTGATCCAAGAGCTAATATTAAGTAAATTATTAATATCAGAAAAGCTGTCTGCATGATACCTAATAAGAATTGTGAAAAATCATTCAACGTTAATTGAATTAATTCAATGCTTAAAAAAAACTCATTTAAAGAATAAAATCTCCAATTAACTAAGTCCATGGATACGATTATAAAAAGCCAAAATATAATTAAGAAATTAAAAAAGACTCTTAGTAAAATGTATGTAATTTTATTAGATAAACAAATCAGATATTTAGTTACGATTATAATGCACGCCCAGATTGAGAACGAGACTATAAGAAGTTTTAATAAATCTACTGCATTAAATTTGAATAATTTTGGAATTAAAAAGTTAGTAACTAAAAAAACAATACCAGATTCTATCAAAGCAATGATTAGTGCAAATAAAAGTATTGTAGTGAAACTAAAACTCAAACGATATTTCATAATTCTAACCATTATATCTTAATAAAATTTCAAATACTACCTTTTATTATATAGAATGTATTTCCTTGTAAAGAAATTCCATAGGTAAATAATTAGTGTAGAAACGATCTTAGACGCCATGTAATGAAATCCAACATACTCAGTGAATGTCCAGATTATCAATTCATTCAAACCTAACCCAATAATACCAATCAATGCAAATATACCAAATTCGAGCCATTTGCTTTTTATAACTCTGGTTTTGAAAACCCAGAAAATACTGAGGACGTAATTTATTGTTAGTCCCAGTAGAAATGCAATCGCAGCAGAAATCAAATAATAAACTTGAAAAAATTCTGTTAATAAATAAAGGGTACTGAAATCAAATATAAAAGCAATTCCACCTACAAATGTATAACGGAATAGCTGGATTAGGGTATTGTCAGTTTTATCTTTTAAAAGTTTCTCAAACATCTAATCACCAATTATCAACCTAAATATATGTCTCATCTCGCTTTTTAAAATAATTTGTCAAGATTTGATTATTTGACATTTTATTTTGACACATCCTGATATAACGTAATTATCTTATGACAAAATTTACTTACCAAATGTTTTAGAAAAAATAAAATAAATTTTACTTGCATTGTTTAAACAGCTTTATAAAGTAGGTTCTGATGGTTTTCAATAATAATTTTGGTTCAATAGAAAGGTCTGGCACAGTTGTTGCTTGTTAAAGTAAACGTCTACATAGAAGTGGGAATTTAAAATCGAAAAAAAATTTATTTAGGAGGAAAAAATGGGAACACAACAAATTCTGTTGATCGTATTAAGTGTGATCATTGTTGGTATTGCTGTAGCAGTAGGTATTACCATGTTTAATGCTCAAGCAACCAACTCTAACCGTCAGGCAATCGTTGGTGATATGAACAACTTTGCTGCTTCTGCTTTATCTTTTTACAAAACTCCAGTTACACATGGTGGTGGTGGTAATACGTGGGTTAGTACTAATGCTGTAGGAACCTGGATCGGTTATGATTGGGATGGTACAGATCTTGAAACCGGTAATGGTACATTTGTCCTTACTGTAGCTGGTGATATTGTTACTATAGTTGGAACTGGTATTGAAGTAGGTAGTAACGGTTCGACTAACGTTTCAGCCACAATGACAGTAACTGGTGCAACCAGTGCCATTACTATGACCATTAACAACTAAGAATTACCTTAATTAGATCGCTTTAATTTGAACATGGGAGGTCAACCTCCCATGTTCGCCTAATTTTCAGGTTATTTTATAATGCTAAATGAATATCGTTATCAGGGTGTTACTGTCAGTGGAAAAGGTGTACAAGGCGTAGTTGTAGCCAAAAATAAACCCAAAGCAAAAAAAATAATTAAAACACTCGCTGAAAAGCACAAATTAAAAATAAATTCAATCCTTGCGAAAAAAATCTTTCTTTACTATGTAAAAATGCCTAATGGTAAACGTATAAAGGGAAGACAAGCTGCTTATACAAAAGGTGAAGTTGCCAGAGCTCTGGCAGCTATTGGTTATAAAAACGCAAAAATCGAACCTACTATTATAGATATAAAACTTAAACCTCCTTTCGCAAGTATTTTAATGTTCGTTAATTTAAGTTCATTCTTATTAAAAGAAAAAATGAGCTACGATAAAATTCTGCGTATGCTTGCAGATGAGGAAACAAATTTAACATTAAAGGAAACTCTAAAGAAAATTGAAAGTGAACTAAAAAAAGGTAAAGAAGGAACTGAAGTATTTGCGCGATACCAAGATGTATTTGGAAGATTCCCGGCTTATATGCTAGGTCTGGCGACAAAATCAGGTAATATGGCAGAAGTATACGAAGCAACTGCTAAATTCATGGAACGGGAAGCTGAATATAAAAAAAGTTTACGACAGGCATTGATGATGCCAGCTTTCACAGTTCTGGCTATGACAGGCGCAGTTCTTTATTATGTAATTAAAATTTTTCCTGAGACAGCAAAAATGTTCCTTAGATTTGATATTGATCTTCCACCCATGACTGCTGCAACTCTTGATATCAGCGATTACTTTGCAACTAACTGGTGGTGGATGGCATTATTAATCCTAATCCCAGGAATAATTGTTTTCTTATGGTGGCGAACCCCAAAAGGAATGATCTGGAGGGATAGATTCCTTATCAAGCTACCAATAATCGGGCACTTATTACATAAATCAAATATTGAAATATTTTTTAGGGTCTTTTCAGCTATTTATTCTGGAGCAGAGAACAACATAGAAACCTTAACAGCTTCAGCAGAAGCATGTAGAAACAAATTCATAGAAGAAGGAGTAAAAGAGGTAGCTATTCCTTTAATGTTAAAGGATGGCATGTCACTAGTTCCAGCTTTAGCCAGAGCTGAAGTTTTTAATCAAAGTACTTTGAGCAGATTGAAAACAGGTACTGAGTCAGGTAATATTTTACAATCGGCACAACAGATTTCTACATTCTATGAAAAAGAAACTACTTACAAAATGGAAAATATCATACAATCAATCCAGGTTTTTGTGGGATTGTTCATAGCCATAGTAATTACGATGCTTACGATAGTTTCATCAGAAGTTGCCATGATCTCGCCTAACACACCAGGAATGTAAATATACTGGAGCAAAATTGATACAAAAATCAAGATTTGGACAGTTATTATTAAAAAAAGAGGTCATTGACCAAAAAACCCTGGAAAAAGCTCTTCTTATCCAGGCAGATGAGGATCCTGTAAATCCCAGGGCGCTTGGAGAAATATTAGTTAATGACTTTAAAATAAACCACCATGCAATTTACGGGCTTTTGGCTGAACTATATGCTTTTCGAACCATAGAAATAAATCCAAGTGACACTGATGAAAGTCAAATCAAACATACAAAAGAAATACTATCTAAATTTCCTGACGATTTTAAAAAAAAACTTATTTATAAGAGAATATTACCTTATCAAGTAAGTTACGGACGTCGTAACACATTAATTGTTCTGGCTGCTGACCCAACAGACAAATTAGCTGAAAGAATCCCTATTTATAGCGAATTTAAAAAATATGAAGTTGTCTATTGCCGTATAGATACTTTAGAAGAAATAATCTCCATAATTGCTCCTCAGAAAAATGAATTTTTAGACCTTCTTCAAGAAGCAGAGGAACAATTTGAAGAAATCGATGAAACCAAGAGAAAACAAATCGATGAATATGCATTAGATGAAGAAATAAATAAAAGTCTTTTAGTTAATCTTTTCGAAGGTTGCCTGATTGAAGCAGTTCGTAAGGGAGCCAGTGATATCCATATTATACCTTATCTACGTTCAAATGTAGATTTCTTCTTAAGAATAGATGGAACACTCATCAGCTGGCATCGCCAGGAAAATACATCCCCAGAAGCAATGGCTGCTGTTGTGAAAGACAGAGCTACCGGGATCGATCGTTTTGAAAGAGATACAGCTCAAGATGGATTTATGCAACGTATCGTAGATGACCATCTCATACGTTTCAGGGTATCTATCATTCCTATTACATCATCTGAATACGAACGCAGATTCGAAAGTATTGTTATCAGAACAATAGACGATAGGAATGTTATTACTGATCTAAGAAAATTAGGCTTTCAGGAACAAGCTGAAAAGGATTTTGTTAGATCTATAAGTAAATCAAAGGGAATTATACTGTGTACCGGTCCAACTGGAAGTGGAAAATCGACTACACTAATGGCTGCCCTTTATCATATTATAACTCCTTCAAAGAACGTGCTCACCTGTGAAGACCCAGTTGAGTATTATATAAAAGGTGCCCGTCAATTAAAAATAGGTCACAAATTTACTTTTGACACAGCAATTCGTTCAATACTCAGACACGACCCGGATATTGTTATGGTTGGTGAGATAAGAGATAAAATAACAGCAGAAATTGCTGTTAAACTCGCTAATACAGGTCACTTAACACTCTCCACACTTCACACTAACGACGCTCCCAGTGCAATTTCACGTTTATATAAAATGGGAGTAGAAACTTTTCTCTTAGCTTATGCTATAAATATTATCGTAGCTCAACGTCTTATTAGAAAATTATGTCCTGAATGCAGAAAACCTATTTCCAAAGAAAAATGGCCTACTGCTTTGGAATTTGGATTAACTGAAGAAGAACTGAAATCTGGAAAGATTTATGAAGCTGGTAAAGGTTGTAAAAAATGTAATGAGGGCTATAAAGGCAGAATAAATATTTGCGAAGCATTATCTTTTACTCCTGAAATCAGAAATGCAATTATCGAATCAGGATCAGAAATTGACGAAGATAAAATAAGAAAAATAGCAGAAAGTCAAGGCATGCTATCCCTTATGGATTCAGGTCTGGATAGAATTAGAAATGGTCTATCAACGATTTCTGAGATAACTTACGCAACTTCAGAGGATTAAAAAATGGGAACTCAAATGCTTTTGGTTCTGCTTACAATTGTGCTTTTATCGACAATATTATTAAATACATTTAACGTTCTTCTTAACCAGGCTGGTATAGTGTATAATGGAATGTTATACCTTCAGGGTCAAAAAATTGCTGATAGATTTTTTCTGAAAATAGAAGCAGAGTTAATCGGGGACCCTCCTGTTACTACTTTCTCATCCATACAAACTACTTATAATAATTTTAATACATCAATGAGTATTAATAGTGTTTTATATTCAATAAATATCAATTCAAATTACTGTGATAGTTTAGGTAATGTATCTTATCCTGATTCTTCCTATCAAAGAGTTGATATCGTAATGTCATGTTCTTCAGTAACTATGGACACATTATATATCGGAACACAGAGTAATCCTTTCAGTGAAGTTTTTTTTGATATAGGAAATTAATATGTCTAGTATATTAGACGTTATTGGATCAGTCTTAATAGGAGGGCTAATATTACTCACAATATTTAATGCATTATCAAATGTCCAAGTTTTTAGTTATAATACTCAATTACAAATTTCACTTAATAAAATGTCTGAAGACTTAATTACTGGTAGAAAGGTTAATGGAGAAGATTATCCGGGATTGACAAGGTATTTATCAAAAGT
>JAGLWO010000369.1 GCA_023133395.1 Candidatus Cloacimonadota bacterium
AGCCAGCGAAGAATTTTATGGGTTTACCAAAGAAGAAGCCATTGGTAAAAAAAAGGAAGATCTGATCATACCCCATGAAAAAAGAAAAACCTCAATCAAGTTAGTAGATACCTGGTTTAAAACAGGTCTTGAAACATATTCACGGGAACATGTATTGATGTGTAAGGATAATTCTCCTGTTGTTGTACATTCCAGTCAGGTAATGCTGCGGAATCTGGATGATGAGATGGAGCTTTATAGCCTGGATATTGATATAACAGAAAAGAGAAAAGCTGAAGAAGCATTGAATGAGTCATATAAAAAATTACAGCAATTAGCAAGAACCGATGCACTAACACAACTTTCCAACAGGCGCAACATATTAGAAAAAATCGAATATGAACAAATAAAATTTGAACGTTCAAAAGAAACTTTTTCAATTGTAATAGGCGATCTAGATGATTTTAAAAAAGTAAATGACAAATACGGGCATGATTGCGGGGATTTTGTATTGAAACACGTTTCCAATCTAATGGTTGATATTGTTAGGAAACAGGATGTTGTAGCTCGATATGGTGGTGAAGAGTTTATGTTACTTTTACCTCAAACGAGTTTAAAAGGTGCTTATCATATTGCAGAATTAATCAGAAAAAAGATTGCTAAATTTCCAATAACCTACAAAGATAAAGAAGTAACTATGACCATCACTTTCGGTGTGACTCTTTATGATGAAAAGATGAGTATGAATCAATGCATTAGTAAAGCAGACAAAGCTTTATATAAAGGCAAAGAAGAAGGAAAGAATAGAGTAGTATTAGCTGAGTCATAGATTTCCGATCTAGTTTTTCAACTGTTGATTTTAAAAAAGAAATTATTTTATCAGGGGATAAGATGCCAAAATTAAAACGAGAATTGGGTTTGCTTGGTGTTTTTTGTATAGCATCAGGAGCGATGATAAGTTCAGGGCTTTTTATACTTCCGGGACTTGCTTACTTTAAATCAGGTCCTGCTGTAATTGTTGCTTATCTTTTAGCAGGGATTCTGGTCATTCCCAGTATGCTTAGTAAGGCTGAATTAGCTACAGCCATGCCAAAATCAGGTGGAACTTACTTTTTTGTGGGGAGAAGTATGGGCGCAGGGTTTGGTACATTAGCAGGTATTTCTGCATGGTTTTCATTAGCATTCAAAAGTGCTTTTGCTCTTCTGGGAATTGGAGCATTCTCAATAATTCTTTATCCTGCAATTTCAATCTGGCAAATTAAACTCATTGCAGTTGCATTTTGTATTCTATTTTCAGTAATTAATATAATTGGTGTGAAACATACAGGAAAACTTCAAATCTATCTTGTTATCACATTAATCAGCATTTTAGTGATTTATGTTTTCAGAGGAATTCCTGCAGTTAAGAACCAGCATTTTCAGAATTTTATGATTGGTGATATGAAAACATTGTTTATGACTGCTGGGCTTATCTTTATTTCTTATGGAGGATTAACGAAAATTGCCAGTGTTGCAGAGGAAATCAAAAATCCATCCAGAAATATTCCCTTAGGTATGATACTCTCTTTTGTGATAGTAACTATAATTTACGTTCTGGTTGT
>JAGLWO010000037.1 GCA_023133395.1 Candidatus Cloacimonadota bacterium
AATACACGCATGGGAGTTTATGCACATCTGGAAAAGAAACTCGATACTGTACTCATCAAAAGGGAAAAACAAAAATTGGCAATGAAGAAAAAAATCCGAGAATTAGATAAAAAACTTAAAGAGAAAAAGATCACCAAAAAAGAATATGAAGAAGATAAGCAAATAATCGGGAAAGAATACGAACTCGAATTCTCTCCGGAAGAAAAAGCACTCCTATTGCTGCTTCGTGGTGAGATGACCGCAAAAATTCATGTTCATAAAGAAGATGATGTTTTCTACCTGATAAAGCTGGTAAAAAAATACAATCTCAAAGCTACTGCTGATCATACTGGTGACGTATTTCATAAAGAGATCTTCGATGAACTCGGGAAAAATAATATCCCGGTCGTTTATGGACCACTTGGTTCTCTGGGCTATAAAGTTGAACTGAAACATGCATACTATCAGAATGCAAAACTATTGATGGATTCAAAAGCCTTTTTCGGTCTAATGACAGACCATCCGGTTATTCATGTCTATTCACTTCGGGATAGTCTCAAATTCTTCCTCATTCAGGGAATGAGTGAAGCAGAAGCAATTTCCCTGATAACTTATAGAAATGCAAAGATCCTTGGAATTGATGACATACTCGGTACAATTGAAAAAGGAAAACTGGCGAGCCTGGTTGTATGGGATATAAATCCTTTGAATCTTAGCGCATTCCCTACTTTAGTTATGGGAGAAGGAAAAATCCTCAGGAAAAAGTAAAACCAAGTGTTAATTCAACCATCTCGGTTGAATCAATTAATGGTAAAAAAAAACCTTGCATAATTATGTATACTTAGTTTATTTTTGTTTTTAAATTAAAGGGAGTAAATAATGACTAAACGACTTGGTGAAATTCTTCAGGAAAAAGGGTATCTCACTACTGAGCAGGTCGAAGAAGCCTTACTTATCCAAAAGCAATACAGCAATAAAGGAATGTGGATGTATATCGGTCAGATACTGATTGAAAAGGGAATCGTGACAAAAGAACAGGTAAACGAAGGACTCGATATACTCGACCGTATAAAAGGTCAAAAATAGAACTTTTAGAAAAGCTTTAAAATTGAGTGAGATTAAAGTTCATATCGTAAAAACTTCCGAATAACATTGCCTGAAAGAAAAAAGTTGCCAATTTTTTTAAAGAAACTTTAAAGAAAAATATGAAAACTCAAATCGAAAAGAAAATAATTTTTTTACTAATTATTATTTTTATAGCCTTTCCCCTATTCTCGGATAAAACAAAAAAAGAATATGAAAAGCAGCGGAAAAACATGGTTAAAAGCCAGATAAAATACAGGGGAATAAAAGACGAACCTGTTCTTAATGCAATGAGAAACGTTCCCCGTCATCTTTTTGTGCCCAAAAGTCAACGTTCAAAATCCTATTATGACAGACCTCTTCCTATCGGTTTTGGACAGACCATATCCCAACCCTACATTGTTGCCTTGATGACAGAACTCTTATGTTTGACAGATAGTTCAAAAGTTTTGGAAATCGGAACAGGCTCAGGTTATCAAGCAGCAGTACTCGCAGAAATCACAGATGAAGTCTATACTATAGAAATAGTTGGAAAACTGCATAAGATTTCAAATGAAACCCTGAAAAATACGGGTTATACTAATGTAAAAACAAAATCCGGAGATGGATACTTCGGGTGGGAAGAACACGCTCCCTTTGATGCCATAATCGTAACCTGTGCTGCAGAATTTGTACCTCCTCCGCTTATCAAGCAACTGAATATTGGCGGTGTAATGTGTATTCCTGTAGGTCCACCATTCCAGGTTCAGAATTTAGTTCTTATCACAAAAAAAAGTGAAGAAGATATAAAAACAGAAGTTATAACATACGTCAGGTTTGTGCCGTTATTGAGGGATTGATACACATCTCGTTGCATGGCTCAAGCTATGCAACGTAACTGATGCTCGTTACTAAATTCCATTTAGTAATGTGGATTGTTACTGAAACTTAGTTTCGAGAAATCGTTATTCCCTATCCGGCAACCGCCGGATTGAACCGAGTCGAAAGGATATATCTTGAAAATTAAATGGAAACAACAGCATATTAATAATTCTTGTGCATCTGCCTGTTTAGCAATGCTGTTGAGTAATTATGGAATATACAAGGAAGATTATGATGTTATAGAAGAATCTAAAATGCCATATCTAATAAAATATGATAAAGAAGATGATTCTTATTATTCTGGAATGCTCGTTCAAGATGATGAAATTTTTAACATAATGACCCTGAAATATCACTTGGAATTCTTCCATAATGAATTTAAAAACTGGGATGAATATTTTAGAAAAGCCAAAGAATTACTGACAAACAACATACCATTTATGACCGGTATTTCAATCAAATTTATTCCATCTTCAGGATATGATAATGTAAAAAATATAACATCCACTCATGCAATTGTTATTGATAATTTTAAAAATAATTGTTTTTACATTCTTGATCCTGATGCAGGATTATTAAGAAATAAACGATACAATTTTGAGGAAATTAAAGAATATGTTCGTTTAAATATAACTTTGGAAAATTTCAGAAGAGGGATTGAGAATAAAAAAGGAAAAAAATTTTTAATTGGATATTTAAATAATTCAAAATCTACAAATAATATAGATTTTAATAAATTTATTCAACAAAGTAAAAGAGCTATTGAATTATATCCTCAAAGAATTCAAAATATTAAAAATAAATTTGTGGATAATGAAAGAATTTCTTATGAAGATTTTCATAGCTTTATTATGAGATACATTAAACCTCTGGCAGTAGATTTAAAAAATGCCTTGAAAACAATTAAAAATAAAAATAATATTAAGAATAATCTTATTGAAACTTTACAAAACTACCAGGATTTTGTATTTGAATTTCAAAGAAAAGTTCAAAATATGAACGTGAATTATTTGGAATTTTTTGAGGAAATCCTTATAAAAGCAGATGAAATAAAAAAATTAATTCTTCAGCATTTGAAATCAATTGATAAAAGTAGTAAATATCATGGACATAATGATTAATCTTGTCCCCAAGTTCAACTTGGGAACAAGAAAACTCACCGCCCAGTCTTCGTCCTGCAACTGCCGGACAGAAAGACAATCACTGTTTATTTCTGAGGGGATTTAGGGGAGTTGAAAACAATGACCAAAAACACAAGATTCATTCAAATTACTGTATTCCTCACTTCCCTCACTATCCTCTGCTACGAGATTATCCTAACAAGGATCTTTGCCATAACTCAATGGTATAACCTGGCATCCATCATCATCAGTGTGGCACTACTCGGTTTTGGGACAAGCGGTACAATGATTTTACTGCTCAAACGCAGGATCGAACAACATTACAATAAATTTATCCAGATCGCTTTAATTCTATATACTTTCACACTCTGCACGGGTTTCATTATTTTCTGCAAAATTCATTTCAATCCCTTTGAAGTGGGAATCGATCCCAACCAACCGTTTATCCTGCTTTTATATTTCCTGGTATTGGGAATTCCCTTCTTTTTCGGAGCTTGTGTAATCGGGTTAGCACTTATGAAATTCCCGATCGGGAAAACATACTTTTCCAATCTTCTGGGTTCGGGCGTAGGAGCACTATCAGTTGTACTCATTTCCTATTTATTCCATCCTTTTTCGATTTTGATTGGAATTACTATCCTTGCTTTTATCAGCGCTGTTACTTTTTCTTTTAACTTTAAAAAACGAGTATTTGCATATAATTCCATTATCTCCATAATAATTATTTTACTTTTCTATTTTTCCTTTGACCTGCTGAATTTGAAAAGGATCTCCCAGTATAAATCGCTCTCAAAAACATTGCTCTTACCCAATTCAAAAATACTCAATGAACGCTACTCCCCTCTAGGTCTTGTGCAGGTTGTTCAAGCTGATGGAATTCGTTCAACTGTGGGACTCAGTTTTTTATCTTCTGAACAAGTTCCAATACAAAGGGGTATTTTCTTTGATGGTGAAGCAATGAGCGCCATTACACCCTTTAAAGGAGATAAAAAGGAAATTGAATACCTGAACCAGATTCCCTCTTCTCTGCCATATCACCTGCTGGATGAAACCCATAAAAACAAAATCCTCATCGTGGGAGTCGGAGGTGGAGAAGGATTATTAAAAGCACTTTTGCATGACTTTGAACATATCGATGGACTGGAATTGAATCGTGATGTGATTTCTCTTATGAAGAACGAATATGCAGATTTTTCCGGGAATATCTATTCAAAGGTGAATATAATCAACAAAGAAGCACGCGGATTTATTAAAACCACAGAGAAAAAATATAACCTGATAGAGATTTCCATGCTCGATACATACAATGCTGCAGCTTCCGGTGTTTATGCTTTGAACGAAACCTACCTCTACACTCTGGAATCTATCCAGGATTTTTACAAACAACTGGAAGACGAGGGACTGCTGGCAATAACCAGGTGGGTGGTAAATCCCCCGCGGAATAACCTGAAACTGCTGAATACCAGCATAAAAGCTCTGGAAAATCTGGGAATCGAGGATATCAGTAAACATATAATTTACATCCGCAGTATACAGGCTACCACACTTTTAATTTCCAAAAAACCCTTTTCAAAAGAACAAATCGAGACAACAAAGGAATTCTGTAATTCACGTCTTTTTGATATATGCTTTTATAATGGCATTAAACCCAACGAGGTGAACAGATTCATAAAACTGAAAGAACCAATATACTTCTTAGCTGCACAAAACCTGTTATCTGACCAATCCTCCCAATTCGTTAAAAACTACGAATTCGATATTAAAATAGCAACCGACAACAGACCCTACTTTTATAACTCCTTCAAATCCAAAATGCTGAAATATCTGATTAAATACGGTACTGACAAAATCCCTTTCACAGAATGGGGATACCTGATTCTGATCCTGATATTGATACCGGTTTTAATCACCAGTTTCATTTTGATAGTCCTACCTTTGTTATTTATGAAAAAAGCCAGAAAAAGCCTGAACCTGAGAACCATATCCTATTTCAGCCTGATAGGTATCGGGTTTTTCTTTATTGAAATGCCGCTCATCCAGAAACTTATCTTGTTCTTATCACATCCCACCTATTCCCTGAGCGTGATAATTTCCAGTCTGCTGATTTTCTCCGGTATCGGCAGTTATTTTTCGGACAGGATTTTTAAAGAAAAGCGAAGAATATTTTATTCTGTTATTATTATCGGGCTTCTGACGCTCATCTATTTACTGAACTTCCATTACATCTTTCAATTGTTCATGAATAAAAGCGAAATAATTAAAATACTTGTGACAGTAATTTTAATATTACCTCTTGGATTTTTTATGGGAATTCCCTTTCCTCAAGGATTGAAAAGAATTAAAGAACTGAATATTAATAATGTTCCCTGGGCATGGAGTATAAACGGCTTCTTCTCTGTGATAAGCATAATCTTAGCCACTCTTTTTGCTATACTATTCGGGTTTAAGGTTGTATTTATTATTGCAATTATCTGTTATTTGGGAGCTGGTGTGATATCGGTGAAATTGAAGAGAGGATGAGGAAACCTTGCGAAGGTTATGTAACTGATATTAGATTCTTAACCTTCGCAAGGTTAATTTTCTATTTGACAGTGAGAAGATCAATTTATAGGTTTGATACTTGAAAAGTAAATATAATTAGAAATAATTAAATTTCACTTTAATATTACTATGTAAGAAATTATAAGCAAAATTAAAAAACTAAAGGAGAAACATATGCCTAGAAAAGAAAAGGTGACCGAAGTAATTGATGGTGATACATTCATGACGGATAGTCGGAAATATCCCGTTCGTCTTGCAAATATTGATGCTCCAGAAAAAGGACAACCTGGTTATAGTAAAGCCAAAAAAGCCTTAAAAGATTTAATTAGAGGAAAAGAAGTAACAATTAATACTAAAGCTCGTGATAAATATAACCGATCTGTGGCTAATGTAAAAATTGGAAACAAATCAGTTAACAAGATCATGAAAAACTTTGAGAAATAATGAACTTTGATATACTTAATATAAAGATTAAAGAAATTGAAAAAATTATTAAAGAGACAGAAGACTTGCAAACCTGCGTTGAACAACTCTACCAACTCTCTCAGGATAATTTTTCACTTGACGATGTAACAATAGTGTTAATATTAAAATAAAAAATAAATAACTCATAATCTTAGGAGATAAATATGACTTCTGAAATTGCAATACTAAATAAAGAAGCTGTTGCATTAGCTGCTGATAGTGCTGTAACTATTCATTCACAGGATAATAAAAAAAGAATTCCAAAAATTTATAATACAATAAACAAGTTATTCGCATTGTCAAAATACCATCCTGTAGGAATAATGGTTTTTGGTAATGCTAATTTACTTGGAATCCCTTGGGAATCCATTATTAAAGTTTATCGTGAAGATTTGAAAGACAAGTCTTTCAAATCTTTATCAGATTATGGAAATGATTTTATAAACTTTTTGAATAGTAGTAATCTTTTTTCAAAAGAGTCTCAAGAATCATACTTTAAAACAACAATTTTTATTTATTATCATTCAGTTATTTTAGAAGAGATAAATAAAAAAATTAGAAATGAAATTGAAGAGAATAAAGAGATAACTGAAAAAGAAATTAAAAATGTGATTTCTAAAATAGTCAATTCCAATTATAATTATCTCGTTAAAAAAAAATTTGTTAAAGGTTTTTCAAAAGTATTTATAAATAAATTTATTCAGTACAACTCAGAATTTCTTAACAAGGCTATTCTTGATGTATTCAAAAAGTTACCTTTAACAAATTCTATCAAAGAAAAGTTAATACAAATAGCAGGATTATTATTTTCTAAAGAAATTTTTCCTACAGGAGCATCTGGCTTAGTGATTGCAGGGTTCGGGAAAAATGATATATTTCCGACATTAATTGAATATAAAATCGAAACGATTATAAATAACAAATTAAAGTATAAAGAAGAAACTAAAAATACTATTTCATTAAATCAAACTGCCATAATTCATCCCTTTGCACAAACTGAAATGGTGTATACATTCATTGAAGGTGTTGATCCCGTCTATGAGATAGTAATTAAAAGTTATTTAGAAGAGTTATTTAATAAATACCCTGAAGTAATTATTGATACAATAAACAGCTTATCAAAAAAATCAAGAAATAATTTTTTGGAAAATCTAAAAAAAGCTGGGAAAAAATTATTATCAGAATTTCAGAAAGAAATGGATAATTATAAAAACGAAAATCATATTTCACCAATTCTTGATTCTGTAGCAACATTACCTAAACCAGAATTAGCTGAAATGGCTGAAGCATTGGTGAGTTTAACATCATTTAAGAGAAGAGTTTCACAAGATGCTGAAACAGTAGGTGGTCCAATTGATGTAGCAATAATTTCAAAAGGAGATGGATTTATATGGATTAAAAGAAAACAATATTTTAATCTTGACTTAAATTATCACTTCATAAAAAAATTATCATGGTCGAAAGAAGGAGAAAATAAATGAAAAAAAATAAAAATAAAATTTATTATACATTTGATGAATATAAAAAACAATTTTTCCCAAAAAAATCAAAGATTAAAGATATTGAGAATGATGATCCTACGAAATTTGGGATTACACTTGCTCAATCATCTTTAAGTAAAATTAAAAATATTTTAAAAAAGTAATTATTATTTCTACATCTGATATTTCTAAAGTATTATTTTCAATTTTCAATTCTAAATTTAAAATCCGTAGTGTGAGTGCTAACCCCAAATAAATAATATCCATCGTTCACTCACAGCAAGATGAAGTCCCAACTAAAATCGATGTAAGAAAAATTCCCTTTTTAAAAAATTAAAACCAAATCGATAGTTTTGTGTCTAATAAAGTAAGAATAGAATAAAAGGAAAAAAATATGCAGGAAAAAGTCTGCCCCGTGTGGGTTGGTTATCTTCTTTCCAGCCCCATAAGGAAATTATTTCAAAATCCGAAGAAGATGCTTAACCCGTATGTAAATGCTGGTATGAAGGTTCTGGATATTGGCTGTGCTATGGGATTTTTCAGTTTACCGCTTGCACAGATAGTTGGTGCGAAAGGCAAGGTTATATGCGTGGATGTGCAGGAGAAGATGATACATTCCCTGGAAAAACGAGCAAAAAAAGCAGGTCTTTCCATTATAATCGAAACACGCGTTTGTACTCATAATTCTCTCGGTTTGGAGGATGTTACAGGAGAAATAGATTTTGCTCTGGCAGCTGCTGTGGTGCACGAAGTCCCGGATGCTTCCGCTTTTTTTGCTGAGGTTTATCAAACTATGCAGCAAAATGGAAGATTGCTGGTTGTAGAACCGGGTGGACACGTAACAGAAACGGATTTCGAGAAAACTGTTTCTATTGCCAAAAAAATTGGTTTTACATTAATCAATAACACAGAAATAAAACGCAGTCGTGCTGTACTTCTGGAGAAGTAACTCGTTCACTCCTGAACGAGTATTTGCTCAGACAGAAGTGTCTGAGCTACATTATACAGTTTTTTCAATCGAGATCCCAATGGGACAAGCAAATGAACCAACTGTAGTGTTTTTCCTTTTTAAGATGGACTGTTCGTCTCGAGCAGTCCAAACGGTTTTTTCTAACATCGTCTCGATGTGATTAGAATTCGGGACGAATCCAGAAGAACTATCTGGTTCAATCGAGACGAATGAACCAACTATTTATTGAAGCCAGCGTTGGGTTATCCAAAACTTCTATACTTGTTCAAACTTAAAGTCTGAATCAAAAACTTTACAATTATTAATATTATAAAATAATTGGATTAACATACGTTGCATAGCTGGAGCTATGTAACAAGAGGAATTTTTAATGAAGATTACATGTATCGAGCTTTTTCATATAAGCATTCCATTAGTCAAGCCATATAAGCTTACAAAGCAGTATGGGACCCTGA
>JAGLWO010000370.1 GCA_023133395.1 Candidatus Cloacimonadota bacterium
GGTGAAGATGGATGGGGGGAGCCTGACTATGATATCGGAGATTTGAGTGGATTGAGTAATGAGGATCTTGTTTATGTGTTCTCCATAAATTGTTTGACAGGCAAATTTGATATCCCCGGAGAATGTTTTGCAGAAGCTTTTCATCGACATCAATACGGAGCTCTTGGTATTATTGCTGCATCTAATGTTTCACTTTCCTTTGTGAATGATACTTTTGTCTGGGGTATGTATGATCATATGTGGCCAGATTTCCTCCCGGGTATGGGTGCTCCTCCAACTGATTCGGACTGGATCATGCCGGCATTTGCTAATGCAGCAGGTAAATATTTCCTTCAGCTTTCCCAATGGCCTCCAAATCCTGGAGGTAAAGAAGTCACATACTATTTGTTCCATCATCATGGGGATGCTTTCACAACAGTTTATACGGAGATGCCACAAAATCTGACAGTCTCTCATGATAATGAATTATTAGCAGGACTGGAATCTTTTACTGTTACTGCAGATGTAGGCTCATTCATAGCACTTACTGTAAATGGTGAAATAATAGGAGTTGCAGAAGGAACAGGATCTCCTGTCGAGATACTGATACCAGCACAACCTCCAAGCAACATTATGAAAGTTACAGTAACAAAGCAGAACTATTATCGTTATTCTGCAGGAGTTGTTATAATCTCACCAGATCAGTATGTAATTTGCGATAGTGTAAATTTTATCGAAATCGGTGGATATATCGATGATTCTTTCCAGTCTTTGGATACTCTTCAATTAGATATGACTCTGCATAATATCGGGTTACAACCAACAGGAAATGTGGTTACAGCAACTCTCTCTACTAATTCGAATTATATTAACATTTTAGATGATTATATGGAAGGAACTCAGATACCTGCTTCCTCTTCAGTTGTATTTGAAAATGCTTTCCAGATCGCACTTCTGACAGGTATTACTGACAACACAATAATTGAATTTGAAGTGGAAGTATCTTCTAATGGTGAAACCTGGATAAGTGATTTTGAATTGGAAGTTCGTGCACCACAATTAGTATTTGATAATTTTGAACTGAATGTAACCTGTGGTGATGACCAGAGCCTTGACCCGGGAGAAACAGGTGAGATCTATATTTCCTTTGAAAATATTGGCAGCGGATATTCCTATAATGCTGCTGTATTTATGTTTACTTCAGATCCTTATGTAACTTTGTATGGAGATGATGTCATTCCCATTATAGCACCAGGTGAGATCGTTTCTACAGCACAACCATTTACTGTTGAAGTTGCTGAGAATAGTCCTGTGGAATATTTTGCTTTAATAGACGTTTATTCTCAGGATGAACTTGGATTACAGAGTGAGAGTAGTTTTAACCTGCCAATTGGATTCATACCATATAATTTTGAAGAAGGGGAAGGAGAATGGGAACATTATATTCTCACCGCAGGTTATATTGACGAATGGCATTTAAGCAGTTATAGAAATCACACTGAAGATGGATCGTATAGTATGAAATGCGGTGGAGAGAATGGAGCTAATTATTCTAACTACATTCATGCAGCACTTGTTATGCCCGAGATTGAATTGACTTCTGGTTCATCTGTTAAGTTCCATCACTGGATGGATGTTGGACCTGAAAATAATCCTTTGACCTGGGATGGTGGACTGGTCGAGATCTCTGCTGATGGAGGTGAGTGGCAGCAAGTTGAGCCTATAGAAGGTTATCCATGCACAATTATAAATATCTCTACATCACCATTTGAAGAAGGAACACCAGTTTTTGCTGGAAGTTTTGATTGGGAAGAAATTGAACTGGATCTTTCTGAATATACCGGACCTGTTCAATTAAGATTCGTATTTGGTAGTGCTGGATTAATAACTGGAGAGGGTTGGTATATTGATGATGTTTATCTGATAAATTATACAGATATAAAAGATGAATTCATAACACCTGCTGTAACAGAACTTGGTAAAAATTATCCAAACCCCTTTAATCCTCTTACGACTATTTCGTACAGCCTAAAAGAAGATTCTAAAGTTATAATCGAGGTCTATAACATACGTGGACAAAAAGTAAAAACACTCTTGAATTCAGAAGTTAATACAGGGAATCATAAGATTATCTGGAATGGAAAAAACGATGCAGATAAACCTGTATCCAGTGGAGTTTATTTCTATAAAATGAGAGCGAATAAATATTCATCTATCAGGAAAATGTTGCTAATGAAGTAAAGTTGATATTAGAAAAAGCCCTAAATTTTCGGGGCTTTTTCTGATAGCTGATATTTATTTCAACAATATTTATACTTCGTAGTTTCCACCCTTCGTAGCAGTGCTACTGCGGAGGACGGGTTAACGAAGAAGTATCATCTTCTT
>JAGLWO010000371.1 GCA_023133395.1 Candidatus Cloacimonadota bacterium
GAAATAACAACTATTCCCTTTATTCCGGAAGTATTGAATATCAACCTGGCGATGCAAATAAATTAACAGCTTATGCTTTTCCTAATCCAGCAAAAAAAGGAGAAGTACGAATTAGAGTTCAAAATGCAAAAAATAATATCGATTTAAAAGTATTTGACATTGCAGGAAATATTATTCATAAAGTAAAGGTTGAAAAAGAAGCAAATGATATTCAGGATATTCGCTGGAATACATCAAAAGTGGCGTCAGGGGTATATTTCGGCATCATTAAATCAAAAGGTGAAGTTAAAAAAATACCAATTGCTATTATTAATTAAAGGAGTAAGATATGTATAGAAAGTTTATATTATCAATCATTTTAATCAGCATTTGCTTTCCCTTAATCTCTCAAGAGATAAGAAATGATATTATCATTATAAAACATGATAAAAAATCAGTAGCCAAAGCTATGCTACTTTCATCTCTCTTCCCCGGAGTAGGACAGTTTTATGCAAATCCAAAAAGTTTTACAACCTATGTATTTCCTATAATTGAGGTTGGTCTCTGGGTAGGATTTTTTCATTATTATAGTATGGGAGCAAATAAGGAAGAAGATTATGAAAACTTCGCTGATAAATACTACGATAGAGAGAGGCAGTATGTTGCACAGGAAGACCTGAAAATCAATACACCCAACGCAATTACCTACAATTTTTATAAAGACCACTTTCGACTGGATGATACAAACACCCAGCACTTTTATGAGGATATCGGGAAATATAATAAATACATTTTCGGTTGGGAAGACTGGTTCGACATCTATGCAAATCCTGAATATGGTGATATTGAATGGAATTGGGATACAACAGATCCCGAAGACAAAAAACTATGGATAGGGAATGACCCGACAAACCCCGGATCAGCTTATTATGATGGAGAAGGTGGGCTATATGATACAAATTCAGGCATATACAGCGGATTCCGTGCAGACTATATCGTTATGAGAAAAGAAGCAGAAGATTTTTATGACAGTGC
>JAGLWO010000372.1 GCA_023133395.1 Candidatus Cloacimonadota bacterium
ATACACATATTCATCTGCTCCGGCATTATTACTGATCGTGATCGTTGCTGAATATGTTCCTTCCGTCATTCCGGCAGAATTGAAATCTGCGGTAATAAGATCAGATTCGTTGTATATACAATCTCCTGATATAGGATTAACATCCAACCAGGTTTCATCTCTAAAACCTGTATTTAGATAAAGTCTTTCCCATTCGTAATCTGGCATATCATCGGGTTGTTGAGGAATTTCCAAATTTCTTGAAGTTGTATATTCCCAGGTAATGTTATAAGTCAGGGTTGTTCCCGGATCTCCTACATTAGTGATATTAAAGTTTTGTGAATCTGTCTCATCCGGTTCTAATTCCTGAGATAAAAATGTTGGATTCACCAGAATATCCGGTTCGCCATTAGCAATAACAGGAATTGTTTCCACGCTTGTTGTTTTGTTATAAGCGGTAACTGTCAAAGTTAGGTTTCCGGGAGATGTCGGAGCAGGATCGAGAGTTATGGTTACATTCCCGGAAGCATTTGTAAAACCGGATCCAATGATGTCTGTTCCATCATACAAACAGGCAAGAGCGCCTTCTACTCCGGTGGAAACATCAAAAGAAGTCTGTCCAACTAATATGTTTGCATTATGAGAAATTGTCATTGCAGAAGGTGTATCGGTTCTTACCTGAAGAGAAGCATCACCAAAAATTGTCCAGGTTAGAAACATATCTTCACCACCGGAACCATATTCGTCCATCATCAGACAAGAGCCATTATACATTAAACCACCAATCGAATCCTTTTGATTTCCCGAACCTGCATAAGGTCCTGTGCCACATAATAGATCTGCAACTTCATCTTGAGCAGACATAGGTGGCGCCCAGGATTGATTAATCGTAGAAGCATAAATTGAAATCGCTCCGGTTGGATTGGCTCCGTTCGTTGCTCTTAACCATACTTCAGCAAAACAGGTCATTCCTGTAAAATTACCATTAACACAGGCAACACTACAAATGAAAGGTAACATATTATCATTGGTTAAAGCATTGATATGAGTAGTGCTAAATCCTGTTGTTGACCAGGAAGTATTGGAACCATGACCGCAATAATTTCCAAAACTACGACCATTATTCAAAGCAGTTGTTACATCAGAGGAAGAAGCTCCGGGATCATAAATCTCATCGACTTCCGTATAAGTATATCCTAATAAATCAGTTCGGATATTGCCGATGTGAACATAATCCGCTTCTCCGTCATCTCCGATACCAGCACCTTCGCTTGAACCGATTCCGAAACCTTTATGTAACCAGCTTCCACTGCTGATATCTCTTTCATATTCAATGGATCTTTCAACTTGAGTATCAACTTGAGATGTTGTTTCTGCGGAAAATCTACCAATAAATATTTCAGGATAATTATCACTACCTTCGAGAAGAGCATATTTTGGGTCAGCTGCATCAGTACCATTAGGACAGGAATGAGTAAAATATGGAATTTCATCATCATCGCCGACAAGCTGAACAAAAGTTAAACCATTATCCTCATCATATTCAGATTGGATAAAATTCATAATATCAGTTGCTGTTGAACCTATACTTGATAAATCATATAATTCCGTATCGATCCCTTTTTGGTTTTTCCAATCAACATAAGGTTGGATATTGCTCATAAAAGAACCGTAACAGATCACGAGCATTCTACCGTGCTCATCAACGGAAGTATATCGATCTCTTGAGAAATTAATAAAATGCTTTTGATAAACTTCTTTAAAATATTTATTGATATTATCTGATGTGCGATTTTTAATATTTTCCGTATCGACACCAATATTGTTAACTTCCAAAACCAAATGATGATAAACCCTTAAAGTTTGAGTTGAGGGATTGTAAACGAATGGATAAGCGTGAATTGCTAAACCCCTGAAATCTCTTAAAATATACGGGGAATTTGTGTCAGCGAGATTTTCAGGATAGAATCCATCTGTTCTGTAAATTTCTGAAAATTCGTAGGGAACATCTTCAGGATTAATTTCCCTGGAAAGAATTCCTTTAGAAGGAATGATCTTCATCTGATATTCCACATAATCCTTTTCAACGATGTTAATTTTCATTTTAGCATCGTCAGGAATGATAATACTCCTGGTGATTTTTGGAAGCTCAGGAGAACCTTTTTCATAAGTTACACTTTCTTTTTCCAACTTCAGTTGATAGAAAGTCTCTCCATTAATCTCAACAGGAATTTTTTCAAACCTGCCGAAATCATACTCTATAACAGTTTGATAATCATTTGAAGAAATCACATTTACATTAAAGTCATTTTCATTAATGATAATTTCTTCTGAAAAACAAGCTAAAGATATAAAAATACCTATTATTATTAAAAACTTTTTCATCCATCTTCCTCCCGATATTTTAGAATTATATAATGAAAATTTTATTACATAATTTATTAAGAATCATTATAAAATCTATAAGTACAAATTCATAAATTATTCCTCATCTATATTCATAATCAAAGCCATATTCATTCCAATTTTTATCATTTTTAGTAAAATCCTTAGTAAGTGACCAATAATTGTGAAGTTACGTATGTGTCAGCGATAATAAATGATAATTGATAAATCCCACCAAATTTGGTGGGATTTATACAAAACTTACAATCAATTATTTAATTCTCAGCAACCACATAATAGAATTTTTTTGTACCAGAAGCCGGAGTACTCCAACTCTCGTCGATAAAAGTTCCGCTTGTATCTTCCATAAATCCAGCATAAGGATCAGAAGAGGAATAAACTTTGTAAGATGTTGCTCCTGTAACAGGATCCCATTCAATATGAACAAAATCAGATACAATATAAATAATTACATTTTCAGGAGTTGGTAGTAGTGCGGGAGCACCTGTTATACTTCCATTTACAGTCCAGGGGAGAGGTATACCTTCGTTAAGAAGGATAGCATCAATATTTACCCATGCGTTTTCACCAATGGATAATTCACCCGTTAATTGAAATTTGACTTTAACCATCATACCTGCACTACTAAAGCTACTTGCACTTGCACCTGCAAAAGTAATTTGATTACCAGTGATATCTTGCACAAAACTCCAACCTTCAGTTAAAGTGCCTTCATTAACTACTTCAATTACCTCTAATTCCGGTGTTTCATAGCTAATGGTCGCCTCAATAGAAAAAACAGATTGTCCTGCCGGGAGTTCGTCAATGTATATTGGAAGATCAAAAGTGAATCCAACCGGACCGGTTGTATCTGGAATGATTATCTGAGTATCATAAATATAAATATTGTCCGAGGAATCGGTTGCACCTAAGGAATCGGTTACTGAAACAATGATCACCCCACTTTTGATAGCAAATAACATCCCGCTGTTATTAATATATGCAACTGTCGAATCCGATGAACTCCACTCATAAGGAGGTGTTCCACCACTTACATTGAACTGCAGAGAATCTCCTGCAATCAAATTCGCTGTATTAGGAGTAACATTCAAAGCAGGAAGTTGGTTAACATAGCAGTATCCACTTTGCGTAGTCGCAAGAATATCTTCATTAAAAAGGACATCTGAAAATTCAATATATGTACCACCGTAGTGTTGTAATGAAGCAATCATCTGGACATAAAGCAAAATTCCCTGCCCTATCAGTACATCGCTTTCTGCAAAAGCAATTTCAATCTGCCCATCACTAATATTGAATGTTGGTTGAGAATAGCCCGATAATAGAGTGCCAGTTGTAATTACATCCATTGCATTGAGCATATTAGCACTATAGGAAAGCGTAAAATTACCTGCAATAATATCTAATCCTGTAATGTCGGTAGTGTAAATTGGAACATTAAATGTTTGACCTTGTATAACAGTTGTATCAGGTATGCTTAATTTTAAAGCTCGAACTTCAATGAAGCCATTAGTGGTATCTATGATTCCCATTGCATCTTCTGCTACAACTTTGGTAAATCCTACATTTATCGCTGTAAGCCATCCTGAGGAGACAATAGAAGCAACAGTTCCATTTGTCACCGACCATTGATATGGTGCTGTGCCACCACCAGCAAAAAATTGAAGTGAGTCTCCAACGGTTAACAACCCGCTATTTGGACTCACCCATATAGTAGGCAAAGCACTAATATTAATAGAACCATTATTAAGAATGATACCCGGAGTGCCTTCGTTGAAAAAGTTATTTTCTTGACCTGTAAATGAAATTGGAGACCATCCGTATTGCAATGCTTCAAATCGAATATACAGTAATACTCCTGATCCGCTCAGAGCTGTGCTTCCGGCTGCTGCAATGGTGATCTGTCCCGGAACGGAATTGTTGAAAGTCATAGAGAATGGTTCACTGATAGTTCCAGCAATCAACACCGAATCAGCACTTAGATGGCTCGAATAGAAGCTGATTTGCAATTGGTAAGAATACACATTTTCGCCGGTTAAACTACTATCCACATATACTGGAATATCTATTATATCATTGACTACCGCAGTGGTATCTGGAATCCTGATCCCGATATCAGTCGCGTTTAAATGAACAGCAATAAGAATTATACTAAAGTATAATAAACTTTTTATTTTTATTCTCATTAAATAACTCCTTTTTTTTACCTCAAAAGAATAAGTTTTTTTATATCATTCGCCAGTGCCCGATTTATCCCCGACATCTCATTGTTTCGGGGTTTGTGGACATATTGTATTCGATAAAAGTATATTCCATTTGAAACTTGAATACCCTGATTATCAGTTCCATTCCATTCTATCTTACGAATACCAGCACCCTTCCCGATTTGTGGGGATAATGTCTTAATCAATTGACCTTTTATATTATATATTTTTATCTGTGCTAATTTGTGTAAATCTGTGGTTAAATTAAAAGAAATAGTAGTTGAAGAACTAAACGGGTTAGGATAGTTTTGGTAAATTTCAAAATTCGTTAGATTGTTTTGAAAATCAGAGACAGAAGTAGGTATAGAAATAGAACCATTACTAAATATAATACTTGGGGTTCCTTCATTGAAGAAGTTATTTTCTTCGCCTGTGAATGAAACCGGTGAAAATCCGCTTTGCAAAATTTCAAATTGAATATACAGAAATACACCCATTCCACTCAGAGGGCTGGTTCCAGCTGCTGCAATCGTCACCTGACCTGGAACTGAGTTGTTAAAGTACGGTAATCCAAATGGTTCACTGAGAGTGCTATCGATTATTACTTCATTCGCAAAAATAATATTTGTTTCAAAGCTGATCTGTAACTGATAGGAATATATATTTTCACCTGTTAAACTGGTGTCCGCATACACGGGAATATTTATTATATCACCGACTACTGCTGTGGTATCTGGAATCCTCAGCCCAATATATGTCGCATTTAAAGCGACAACGAAAAAAAACATATAAAAAAGTATAAACCACTTATTCTTACTTTTCATAAATTTTTTATTTTTCCTCATCCTTAGGATCCAAACAAACTTTGCGAAAGTTTAAAACTTTCGCAAAGTTATAGAGATCACTTCAAAAGAATAAGTTTCTTCATTTTGCTGAATGTTCCGGATTCCATCCTGTAAAAGTACACACCACTTGAAACTTTTTTACCATTATCATCGGTTCCATTCCATATTACATGATAAAACCCTGCATCCTGTTTTTTATCTATTAATGTCCTGACCAATTGTCCTTTTATGTTATATACACAGATACTTACTCGAGAATTATCTTCAGGAATTTGATATCGTATCGAAGTGGTCGGATTAAACGGATTAGGATAGTTTTGAAGGATTGCGAAATTCAATGGAGTACCCTGAACTATAATTTCTCCGGATCCTGCCAGTTCTGTTAAATCCTTTTCATTAGCTATAAACTGCTGGGTCGTAATAGGTATATTCTTAATACCTTTTACTTCATCATCGACATCGAATGTAACATATCCGATTTCACCATCTGTTTCCATAATTTCTGTTCCTGCCATAGCAATGTATAGTTCACCTGCTTTAGAATTTTTCTCCACAGCCAATTGCATAGAACCTGTTATATCAGACAGAGAAACATTATGGAAAGTTAAAATTTCTGAATCATATTCTAAAATTATTTGAATAGAAGTTACACCGGAAACATTCTCTATAGACAATGGAATAGTGATCTGTTCACCTCTCTGGCATTGGGTAGAACCTACATTCAGAATTACATCAGAAGGTATCTGCAATGCCAGGTATTCTAAGGTTTCAATCAGCAGAGGATCAGTCAGATCCATATCTCTGTTTATCTCTGCTGGGAACCAGTGAATGAGACCAACCACATATTGTAAGATCAATGAAGCATCATAAGCAGTTACACCACCTACTGCACTTACATCAGCGAACATCTCTTGAAGGACGTTTAGGGTAATGCTGCCAACTACATCTTGTAATACTAATGAAGCATCAAAAGCAGTAATACCTCCATTTAAACTAACATCACCCATATCAGGATTATTAGCATCATCAGTCAGCCAGGGGTCGTAATCCACTCCATCTGAAACCTCATCTCCTGTACCACCAGGATTACCGGAATGCGTGGGTCCGGAATTATCTCCCCACCAGTTATTCTCAGCATCAATAACAAAAGATAGGTCCACATTATTAATACCTATATACTGATTATCGTAAATATCGCAATAATTCACTACCGGATCTGATGCACCTCCGGCATTTATCCCATAAGTATTATGTGTTAATAATGAATGGGTAATGGTTGGGCTTGCATTGTCGGTAACAATTGCACCATAGGTATTAGAACTGGAATATCCTGCATATTTGATAATACAATGCTCTAATCTACAAAGGGGATCCAGTGATTCGCCTTCAAATTTAATACCATACCACGAAGTATAACCTGGAGAAGTAGCAGTACTATCGGCATTTGTATCACCTCCATAAAAATCATCTCTGATACTTGTAAATACTATTGTACTATCCGCAGTTGCACCACCTTCAGCAATCAGACCCTTTTTAACTGCTAATCTAGCCCCGCCGTTAAATTTGAGAACAACACCGGGATCAATAGTGAGTGTAACACTTGTACCGATAGTGTAATAAGCATGGAAGTAATATGGAATGTTTATAATTGGATTGCCTCCCACTTCTGCAAAATTTCGTTTTGACAATGTTACATCTTGTGTAAGCGTTTCTCCAATAATGCCTAATGCCCTATAGGTAGTACCCGAAATAACATTATCATTTGTTGAACTCGGATAAGATACAAGAGACATATACAAAGGTGTATAAGTTAGATCGTGAAATGAACAACTATCCACAACAGGTTCAGAAACACCATTTAGCACAATTCCCCAATGATCATTATTAAATAAGGAATTGGTGATTGATGGGGATGCTTGCTGTAGATTGATCCCCTCATTTTTATATCTAAGAATTGCATAATCGACCGAGCTTGTAGAATCATCACTTATATCAGCAAATTTTATTCTATGATAAGAACCAATAGAAGGTGTACTAGCGGAGCCATCACCGTTTGTATCTCCTGGATTACCATAATTGTCATCCCTATAATCTGTGAATACCACAGGTTCAATATCAGCTCCATCTACAATTAAAGCACCTTCAACAAGTAGACTACTGTTTTTGAATACAATTCCTGCTGGTATCGTAATTGTTGTTCCAGAGTTAATTGTACTTTCACTGTAAAGGTAATATGTAATATTATTATATAAATCAATATCTCGGATAGGAACTGTTGCATTTACAGAGTAATTCTCCGGAACAATACCAATTGCAGCTAAACCCAAGTTTGCCACAGTGTTACTTTCAAAGGTCGGATTGGAGAACATACTCATGGAAATTGGAGCTGAATTAATATTAATGATTTCACAATTTTTTATTGTTGGGTCAGCACTGCCATAGACTCCTATGCCGGAAGTATAAGATTGTTCAATCGTAGTACTATCTATATCAACAGTGGCATCAAAGATTCTTACTGCACCATAACCTTTGTAGTTACCATGATAATATCCACTACCACCATACCGAACCACACAATTTTTCAATACATTTAGCGAATCATCACCGGAACTACTGAATGCGATGCTATACCAGTTTCCCCATGCAGGTGAGGAGGAACTCCCGTCATTATTGGTATCACCACCTATGGAATCATCGCTGTATGATGAGAAGTAAATCTTTTCAATATCCCTAGATGGACCTTGGACACCAACCGCGTTCAGAGCACCATTCACACTGATATAACTATAGGGATTTAAAAATTTTATTACGACACCGGGTTCAATAGTAAATACTGCATTTGAGCTAATGGTAATCTGGTCAACAATATATGCAATATTATTAATACCTGCCACATCCCGTTTTGCTAATGTTGCATCAGAAGAGAGCGTGCCTTCTAAAATTCTGATTCCATTACTTCCATTGCCATTAAATATAATATCTATGAAAGTCGGATTGGATTTCAATGACATTGCGATTGGGTCAAGACGAGAATTATTAATTTCAACATTTTGAAAAAGAGGAGTGGAACTTCCTTCACATTTTACACCGTAGGTATAAGAATCACTAAGAATTGAATTTGAAACAGTACCACCCGCATTGGTAAAGGTAACACATCCCCAACTGCTTCTCCCTGCATATTGAATCAAACAGTTGTTGATAAAATTAAAGGTGTCAATAGAGGTGTCTTCGTAACGAATTGTTTTCCAATCATTTGCCGCTGGGGAGGTTGCACTTCCGTCATCATTGGTATCTCCCGGATTACCATAATTATCATCTTTAACAGAAGTAAAAATAATTTGTCCTTCATCATCTTGATAGATTATAGTTCCATCTGCAAAAAAACCGCCCTGGACATAAATCGCTGTTCCATCAAATTTGATAACTACACTCGGATCCACCCATACATAAGTTCCGGAATTAATAGTAAGATCTTCCAATAATAAATAAGTAATATTTTCATATCCCGCTACTGTACGATTCCTGATGGTACCATTAAATCCTAAATTTTCACCTATAATTCCAAGTGCTGTCCAAGTTGTATTTGTAAAATTGTTACCTATAAATGAAGGGTCAGCCGATACTGACATAGCAATAGGAGTTTTGCTACTGTTTGTAATTTGATTATACCAGATTTTTGGGTTTGAGGATTGAAAGGCATAGATACCATAGACCACATCTTTTATTTCACAATTTGAAATTGTGGGACTGGCGTTTACAGTCGTAATAGCACCATCATATATGTAACGGGTATTATACCAAGTTGAATTCAATTCTGCATATTTTATTCGGCAATAATTGAGCAGGGAAGTTGTATCACTTGAAGCTTCAAAAACAATACCACTCCAATCCCCTGAAACTGGGGATGTTATACTACCATCCTTATTTGTATCAGAAGGATTTCCAAAATTATCGTCTTTGGCTGAGGTGAAGACTATCATACTGTCCGTAGTGGCATCGGCTGTCATCTTACCTTGCACTATGATGCGGTGACTGGAACTATAACTCTTAAGCACAATGTCTTTGTCAATTGTTAATGAAAGACCATCCGGGACAGTTACAGTTCCAAGCATCATATAGGTGATGTTTGGTATGGTTGTTACTGAACGGATAGGAAGCACAGCATCTGCCTGGAGTGTGCCAGCTAATATTCCAATAGCATCATATTCATTATCTGAGAATGACAAAGTATTATCCTGCCAAAAAATAGGATCTGCATCAAATGACATCGCGATGGGAACCATATCGCTTGAGCCGATGTTATTATTAGAAAAGGAAGGTTGGGACACATCCTTCATCATTACCCCGTAGTAACTGTTGGAAAAATAACAGGAATCAACGACCGGGCTGGCATTTTCCATAGAAACACCACCTCTATATCCTCCACCTGCGAATCGGACTTGACAACGTCTCATAACGCATCCCGCATCATTACTTGCATCGTTAAAAATAACACCGTACCAATTTCCTGAAGCAGGTGCGGTTGCCGTTCCGTCATCATTTGTATCACCGCCCCAGTTGTCATCTTTATCAGAAGTAAAATAGATGTTCTCACCTACATCAGCTTCTGCATCAAGAGTGCCATTAACATTCAGACCACCGGTTCTGAATTTCAAAATATTCTCAGAGTCAATTTCCATACTCCAGCCAGTATTGATAGTATAATTATTATAGAAATAATAAGGGATATAATTTGTAAGCGGATTGATACCATCATTCTCTGAAGGTGTAGGCAAAACCCAATCATTACTATTACTGGAATGATTGACGAATATCGCATCCACTGTATTTCCAGTTAAGTGGTTTGTACCATTCAAGGTTAGTGCACCGGGTCCGTTATACCTTATTGGCCAGTTGCATAAACTGATGTCAGTATCGGTCATATCCACATTAGTGTTATTTTCAATTACGAAACCATACGAACAATTGCTGATATTGACACTATCCAGAGTAGCATCAGCTCCACTATATGCATAAACACCATAACCATAGGAGGTATGATAACCAGTTAAGTCAATGTCAGTATTAGCCATATAGAGAGTTCCGTACAACTGCACTCCGTAATAATATGAATTCTCTATTGTGGAATTATTGCTCATATCAACGCTTGCACTGCTTTCAATATATAAGCCTCTTGTCCCATTGCTTATATTAACATTCGTCAAAGTAGCATCAGTTCCACTATGTGCATAAATGCCATAACCATAAGAACTATAAGAATTTTCCAGATCAATATCTGTATTGGTTACCATTAATGTATCATAGCACTCTATTCCATAATAGTATAAATTTTCCAGAGTGCAATCTGTAAGGGTAGCAGATCCGTTGTAAAAGTATAGTTTATCCGCATACTCAATCTGGCAGTTTTGGAAGGTTGCCAAGCCTGAATGAGAAGCATCACCCATTTGAATGTAATCCCAATCTCCAGGAGAGGGACTTGCATTTGATGATGTGAATGTTATACCATAGGTTGAACCATTGGCGTTTAGCGTTCCATACACATATAGCCGACGGTTGCTATCGAATTTAACAGTTACGCTATCATCCACAGTTAGCGTAACGCCAGTTAAAATAGTTACATTCCCTGTAACTATGTATGGACTGTTGTCTCGCGTCCAGGATGTATCCGATGCGATATCACCTGAAACATTAGTGTCTGCAAAGAGAACACCCATACTACTAATCACCAACATACACGAAATAAGGAAAAACTTCATGGTTTTCATTTTTACCTCCAATATTTTGTATTTTTTATCTTTCTCCAAAAAGTGAAAAAAAACATATTTATGTCAACTCTTTTAAAATTCCCCCCGCAAAGGTTTAAACGCGGAATTGTTATGTGCAAAATAAAAACGAGCAGCAACAATTTGAAAAAGCATTTAATTTTTCCTGTGATGTCCCTGTTAATTTTTAAAACTTATTTTATAATTGATTTATGCAAATTATCTTGCTCGAAATAAATATAAAGAATTTCTTTTTTAAGATTTCATTCAGACAAAACATAATAATTTATTAACGATTTCGGCATCGAGATTTTCTATCCGGATGATAAGCATCTTGTAAATCAGAATTCTTAGACCTGATCGTTTCTGTGCTTGCTATTA
>JAGLWO010000373.1 GCA_023133395.1 Candidatus Cloacimonadota bacterium
ATTTATGGCGAAGATGCTGAAGAGGTGGAAATCCGATGAAAAAAGAAAATAAATTTAAATTAATCGTTCAAGCATTCCTGACTGATTTTTTATTCTGGATTTATATTTTTGGATGTATTTCTTTCTTGATGAACCGCTGGTTTGAAGAAGCAATTCCCGGTAAATATATTGTCATAATGGGGGTTGTTGTAGCACTCATCTTTCTTGTATCTGGTATCTCTATCGGTAGAAAGGTATTTCTTCCCACTAAGAGAACCGATAAAAAATGGCATAAAACCTTCTGGGGATGGTCTATTGTTTTTATTTTGTTTATAACCTTTATGGTAGGTTGGAATCTTGTAGAAGTGGACTTGTATAAGTTCTTTACGAAATTCAGGAATGCCAGTGGTATAATGAATGGTATTTTTGATCCAAATTTCGATATTCTCACGATGTGTTTAAATGCCCTTGCAGAAACCATCTACCTGGCATTACTGGCAACGACCTTTGCCATTCCTTTTGCCTTCATGCTCAGCTTTTTTGCTGCTCGTAACCTGATGCCCCGAACCTTCCTGGGAAATACTGTATATATGGTCATTCGAACAATTGCTACCCTTTTCCGCTCGATTGAAGCTATTGTCTGGGCGATAATTTTCAGTGTGTGGGTGGGGATCGGTCCCTATGCTGGTATGCTGGCTCTCATGATACATTCGATTGCAGCACTAACTAAACTCTATTCCGAGCAGATCGAAAATATTGATCCCGGACCAGTGGAAGCGATAAAAGCAACAGGAGCAAATACGCTCCAGGTCTGGATTTTTGCAGTTGTCCCTCAAATAATCTCGCCTTACCTTGCTTTTACGATTTACAGGTGGGATATCAATGTACGCATGGCAACCATTGTCGGTTTTGTTGGTGGTGGTGGTATCGGTCTGCTTCTTCTACAACAACAGCAGCTTCTCCGCTGGCATAATGTTGGGGTCATCATCTGGCTTATTGCTGCTGTAGTCTGGACAATGGATATGGTGAGTGCAAGAGTGCGTGAGAAATTACAGGGAGTGTAACTCAAAGCTCCTGCTTTGAGAAAGACAAAAGGAAAAAGATCAAAGACGAAAGCAAAAAGAAATTGCTGGTTCATTCGTCCCGATTGAACCATGTGTTTTTGCCAGACCGTCCCGGTCTGAGACAGGATTATTATGATACATCGAGACGATGTAAAAAAAACGAATAGACTCCTCGAGACGAGAAGTCCAACGGTTTTCATTACAGTGGACAATAAAGAAAATTTTGTTCGTTTTGTTAGTTGTTAAATTATGAAATATAAAGCTGTGATTTTTGACCTGGACGGAACACTCATCGATTCGATGCTGGTTTGGATTAATGTAGATAAAGAGTATTTAACAAAAAGGAATATCCCTGTCCCGGATGACCTTTTCCAGGATGTGGAAGGCGGGAATAATTTCGTTGAAATAGCTCTATACTTTAAAAAGAAATTCAATCTACCCGATTCAATTGAAGAGATCTGTTCTGAATGGACAGACATGGTTGCTGAACATTACAAGAAAGATGTAGAGCTAAAACCCAACGCTCTTGAACTTCTTCAATACTTACGAAAGAATAGTATAAAAATCGGTGTTGGGACTAGTAATTCAAAATATCTTACGGAAACAGTTTTAAAAGCTAATGAAGTTCTGGATTATTTTGATTCTGTAATTGCCGGTTGTGAGAAAATTAAAGGTAAGCCCTTTCCGGATATTTTCCTTGCAGTTGCAGATGAATTAGATGTGAAACCTGAAGAATGTATAGTTATAGAAGATGTATTGGTGGGAATTGAAGCTGCTAAAAATGCAGGAATGACCGTCTATGCAATTTACGATGAACATGCTGCTCATGAAACTGAACAGATCAAACAGATTGCTGATTTTTATGCAGAGGATTTTGGGGAGATATTGGAGAAGTTGATAAACAATTAACGGTTCTGTGTGCCACGAACGGAGCTTGAGGAGTTTGTGTACACATTGTTATATGCTTCATTCATTATCTATGAATATTTTATTTTGTTGAATATTAATTATTTTTTGAATAAATAGCTCTTAACAAGTCAAAACCATTCCTACCGTAAAAATTACATATTTCATTAGCTTTATCTTTTTGTTTCTGATCATATAGAGATTGAATAGTCACCTTTATGTTTTTCTGATCGTAAACTGGGAATATTTTTTCATTAAGCATAAACAAATAAATATCAGCTACTTTATCAGGGGTAATCGATGCATGTTTAACAAGATATTCAACAAAAAAAGAAGTGTTATAATTTACTTTGATATATTTTACAGATAAAAGTATCCATTTTAATATTTCATCATCTATCTTATCAATAAATACTAACCATTTTGAGAGATCAGATATTACTTCTTTATACTCTTTTTTGTCTTCAATGTTTGATAGAAGATTGAATAATGCTCTCCACATTTCTATCACTTTTGTTTTTAAACTATCTGATTGATTTTCATGAGATATCCAAAAGAAATTAACAATTTCTAAAAGGTGAATTATATTATGTTGATTCAGTAATTTTGATATTAAGCTGTTAGGATCATCAATATCCTCCCAACCTTCAATATATCCAATACAAATATGTGGAACTAGAGCTTTATTTATTTCTTTATCTGTAAATTCAAAATTTATTGCTTTTTCATAATGATGATTGTCTCTTAAAAGAAAATAAAGATCATTGTAGATGCTTGAAGAATAAAAAAGATAACCTGTAAATGATGCTTCCCAATATTCATCAGAATCAATAGGAAAAATGAAATTAATGTTATCAATTACCCATTTTTTATCAAGATATAAAAGATTTGGTAAATATTTACTAAGTGTAACATAGAATTCAATTGAAGGTTTGATTTCTTTATGTAGACGTTTATCAAATTCTCTTTTTATAGCCGGTATCCATCTATCTTTAGTTTTTTCTGATAGTCTAGCAGACCTGAGTGAGTAGTTTATCATAGCAGAAAGGATTCTTCCTTTTGATGAATTTAGCACAGACGTGACAAGATTATGTGAAAAAAACATATCATAATCCGTATGATTAATAAGCTTAAATAAAATTGATTCTGCAATAGGTAAAAGTTTAGGATCAAAAGCATGATCGTCATTTTTTGTTCCGTCTTCAATCAAGTCAGCTATTTGGGATATTATCCATTTACGGTAATCATTTATTGTTTCTTCGTATTTTTCAGACCAAAACTTTTCTGTATCAATTATTTGAATAATGAAATTTAAAAGATTATTCCATAAAAAATCATTTTGCTTGCGCCATGCTTCAACAAATCCTCGTAATATTGAATATTGATATACACGTTGTACATTAAGAAAACGTTTTAAATCTTCAGAGAATTTTTTAGGGTTTTCAGAAATACAATTTCGTAAAACATCAGATAGTCCATCAATTGATGGTTTACCCCAACCACTTTCTTCTTTAAAATTAGTTAAATAATCTGCAATCTCCTGAATTGGCATTGCAAGTAATTGATTCTGACTAATTGGACTTATTGATCCGATCATAGATGAAGACCATGTAACGAAGCCTGGATGTTCAACTTTCTTAGGATCAATTTTATTATATTTATCATAGGCTGAAAGAATTAATTGATTTTTAGAAGGTAATAGAGATGTTATCCATGCCTTTTTTCTATAAGCTAATATTTTATTGCTCATATCTTTATAACTTTCTGAGATAAAGTATTCTTTTGATTCTATCCATTCTAATATTTGTTCAATTTGTCTGTCGGTGAATTTTGTACAATTATTGTTAAATAACTCATAAACTTCATGTACAATTAAATAATTTTCTAATGGGTTTTTCTTCCATTCCCAAAATAAATCCATCAGTGAATCATAATGAAAACTTATAATGTGCAAAGAGATTCTTTGAAAAATTGAGTGATCATCTACCAACATTTTTTTTACAATTTCTTTAATGTTATTTGGGTTTGCAAGTTCAAACATATCTCTAACAAAATGTACTAACTGGCATTCATATCTGTCAGGAAATCTTTTTTGTGGATGATCTTCAATTGTTGGAATCCAAATAGTATTAAATTGTGAATTATCAATTTGAATAATTTCATGAATTATACTAATTGCAATTTGACCTGCTTCAATACCACACAATTTTGCGATACTAATCTTATTTTCTTTGATTGCTTTTTCAAGCCAATATTTTTCCATTATTGAAGTGAATTCATCCGATGTACCTTTTTCAGGTTCATTGTAATCTAAAATAATATTTAACAACCTTAGAATTAATTCAGTCGATGAATTAGAAATCAATTTAGGCAATACAGTTTCAACTATTTCTGATTCAATCAAAGTCATTTGCCATCTACTACAAATCATTAGTTCAATATAATCAATATGTTTTTCAGATATCTTATCGATTGGTAATAAAAATAGAATTTTTACCAAAAACCAATCAGTTCTTGAATTATCTATTCTATTGCCATGTTCATCACGGTAATCTACAATATTCTCAATAATTTTCATTAGAAGATTTGAATAAACTTCTGATGGATTTTCCTGATTGATAGTCGCAACATTTTCTAAATAAGTTAATATTGGCCAATGTGGAATTGAAAAGAAACCTTTATTGTCAGGATCTTCGATTGGAAGTGGATTCTTTTCAGGATTAAAGAATCCTGCTTCATATAAAGGACTTAACCATTTAGGTGATTTAAGATTACTGAAAAAATAAGAATATCTAGATTCTATTTTAAATAAATTAGGTAAAGTAGCTATTACTTCTTTAGTAGGTGTTTCGTATTTTATTATTCGATCTATACGATCCAATAAATTATAATAGCTACCGAGTAAATTACGTAGAATGTCTTCAAATTCTTTCCATAAAGGCAAAAAAATATCCTCATGTCGTGGTTCTTTCATTGCTCCATGTTGGTGAGCAAATTTATGAAATTTCTTTGCTACGTTAAACCATCTTTTTACAAGATGATTATCTTCATCTAAACCTAGTGATAAAGCAATTGCTGACAAATGACTAAATTTGTTTTCTGTATTTTCCTTCTTTTTCTCATTTATCATATCTCGATGAGCAAGAATACTTTTTAAACCACTCTCTATTTCTCTGGCAATATGCGCAAGTATATACGATTTTGTTATTAGATTTTTACTGTTGAGAATGAATATACTATCTAAATAGAATGAAGATATTTCAGGTCCTATTGCTTTTAATCCTTGATATATTTCTAATTGTTTGCTTTCCAATTTTGGACTTCCATCCTGTTTGATTGATAATGAAATATCTTGTCCATTAATTGATTTTATCAAAGTCTTATCCTTCATTAAACCCCATTTTTACAATAATAAATCATAAAATCCAATTGCATATAACATATTAAGCAGTTCAACCAACTCATAGTTACACCATCAACCCCACAATAATTCAAATTATCCGTCCGTCTAATTTCACTTCCAAGTTTTTACGTTGTCGAGGATGGGATAAGTTTGATATATGTCAAAGTAAAAAATTAAGTGAAGCTGGACTTGTACAAAAATTCTCGATTCACACTCTTTTCAATCGTTGCAAATCAAGTCTTTCAACGGCATCTTATGGTCTCTCTTTGCTAAAGAGAGACAAGCAGAGAGTTCTCGTTCAATCTGAACCCTTTGCAGTTTCCCTTTAATCAAAGGGAAAACGTAGAAAAGCAGGAAGATTTTTTATTACTCTCAGCGGTTTCTCATGTTCCCTCTTTCCGAAAGAAGTGAGAAGAGAGGGAAAAGCAAGGGTGAGTTAATTTCTTCCAACAGCATCTCATGTTCTCCTTTTGCTGAAAGGAGAAAGCAGAGGATTCTTGACACTGTTCCTGAACTCCATTCCCGCTTCGCTCCAATGAAGTCCAGTCTATCCAGCTATATCCGGAAAGTAGAACATTGAAGAGGTTTCAAATAAATCTGAACCCTTTTCAATTTCCCTTTGATTAAAGGGAAAACGTAGAAAAGCAAGAAGATTTTTTATTACTCTCAACGGCATCTCATGTTCTCCTTTTGTTGAAAGGAGACAGCCTGTCAGGGCGTAGCCTCCTCCCTCCGTAGCTGTGCTATTTATCCTTCGCAGTAGAACCGCCACGGAGAACGGGCTGCGGAGGACGGGTTGGCGAAGACTGGCAGAGGATTCTTTTACTTTTAATGAAGTCCAGTTTATCCACCATATCTGGAAAGTAAAACCTTGAAAAGGATTATGGGGAAGAGACCTGCTTCTAACCCAGTTCAAGGTTAGATTATTTCTGCAGCGCTGTTTCCATGTTTTCTTTCAATGTTGGCATGGATGTGTTGTTAAGTACAATCCTTTAATGTCGTTGACGTTTTGTATTTAATTATTTATTAATTTATTAACAACTTGAAGGACATCATTCAAATTGTTTAATCCTTCAATTGCATCTTCATGGTTAAACTTATGCAACACATTATAATCACTTTTTGTTCTTTGTTCAAATGCTTTATAAACCATTTTTCCAATGCTTCGATCAACTTTTTTCTCTTTCACAAAATTTTTATTAAACCAACCAATTAATTGAGAATGATTTGCTGTAGAAAAGTCATTCTTTAAAGCTAAAGCTGAAATAATATAAAACATACTATAATAAACTCTATTTAATGATAATGAATAATAACTATTTCTAATTAAAAACTTTACTTCCTTCTGAGTTTCAAATGCCTTTTCTATATTGTTATTGATTAAATCTAACCTGTTTTTTTCTGAAATTTTCATATTGTTATTCCTTGATTCAATGCGTTTTGTACAAATGGTAGGGCACCTTTGATCGTTTTTAATTCATCTTTTGTAATTAATTTCAAATCGGTGATAATATCGTATTTAAGAATAATATCATATGCAATATCTAAAACATCATCTTCAAAAATTCTGTTATAAGTTTTATTTAAAATTAGCAAGATATCATAATCAGAATATTCACGATCTTTATTCTCTGCTCGAGAACCAAATAGTATCATTTTTTCAATATATTCAGGATATTTTGCAAATAGTAACTTCTTTAATTCTTTTAAAGCTTTTTCATTATACATTATTTACCTCTTCTGTGAACAATTTTATAACTTGATAAATTTATGCAACTTTTTTTATTTTATAATAACTACATAGTTTAGACTTATCACACACTATAAACCATAAATCATTGAGCTTTTCAACTGACACCTGAAATTAATATTCCATCAACCCCGCAATAATTCAAATTATCCACCCGTTTAATTTCACTTCAAAGTTTGACGTTACCGAGGATGGAAAAAGTTTGATTTATGTCAAAGAAAAAAATTAAGTGAAGCTGGACTTGACAGAAATTCTCGATTCACACTCTTTTCAATCGTTGCAAATCAAGTCTTTCAACGGCATCTTATGGTCTCTCTTTGCTAAAGAGAGACAAGCAGAGAGTTCTCGTTCAATCTGAACCCTTTGCAATTTCCCTTTGATTAAAGGGAAAACGTAGAGAAGCAGGAAGATTTTTTATTACTCTCAACAGCATCTTATGTTCTCCTTTTTCTGAAAGGAGAAAGTAGAGGATTCTTAGAGCTTTTGCTGAGTTTATCCAATCCCAGGCAGAAAGGCAGTCTTTTTGTTCTTATTTTTCTTGCAAAATAAATCTAATGAAATAAGTAAGCACGAAGAGATTAATGAGGAATGAAACTATGAAATATTTCACACTATTTTTTTTATTAATTTGTCTGGGTTGTTCTGCCAATAAAACTGCTCAACAAAAAATTGGCTATGATGATTTGTTGATCCTTCTGGTAAACTCAAAAGAAGATTCAATCAAATGTGAACAACTAAAAACCGAAATAATCGCTCGGTTCCCCGCATCAGAAAAAACATTTGAACTGGCAAATAAAGAGTTCTATGATAAAGTCTATCCCATCTGGCGGAATGATTCACTGAAGGTTGAAGTGATATCTGAGTTAATCGAGAAATATTCCCAATCAAACTGGCGAAGAACTATGTACCAATATCTCACGTATTCTTTGGATAATCTTAAAAGAACAGATGAACTCCTGCAGGTTTTAAAGGATTTCCGCTCATCTTTTCCGGATGATTATAAACCTTATTCACAATCTGCAAGGTATTTGAATAAAAACGACATAAAGCTTGAAAAGGCAATAGAATTAGCTCAAAAAGCACATGAAATGTCAAACGGCTATCCCCAATTAGATTTTTATCCTGAAAAAGAATGGAACCTGGAAAAGCGTTCTGCACCTGTGAATACTGCTGCCATTCTCTCAGATATTCTAATAAAATTGGAACGTTTCAAAGAAGCAGAAGAAATTCTGAAGAAAATAATCAAAAATAACCAGCTCGGAATCGATGATGAGACAACTCCGTGTCATTGTTATTACTTTCTGGCTAAGGTATATCAGGGTTTGAATAAAAGAAAAAAGGCTGTTGATGCAGCCATACAATCTTTAATTGCAGGAGATTCCAGGAATTTTTATACTCCTCAAGCAGACTCCCTTTTAAGAAGAATTATCGGCTATAAAGATTTGAGTGAAGATGAGTACATTGATTTTATGCGTTATCGCTCAAAGTATGATGATGTGATTTTTACAGATGTTACAGAAGAATTTGGGCTGGGAGATATCAGTGCAGGTCGGATAGCCTGGGGAGATTATAATAATGATGGATATCAGGATATGCTTTTAAGTGGAAGTCGTTTATTTAGAAATGAAAGGGGTATCAAATTTACAGAAATATCTAAAACTGCGTTCCCGGATACAATGCGAGGAAATGGAGGTTTATGGGGAGATTTTGACAACGATGGTGATCTGGACATTGTAACCAAAGACCCCGAATCCATCTGGCTGAATGAAAAAGGAACATTTAAAAAAGTGACAGTAGAAAACGCTCTTTCAGATAATAAAGTTTCCACTGAAGGAGTTGGGATTGGAGATGTTAATAATGACGGCTGGCTGGATATTTATTTTGCTAATTATGAAGTTTGGAAAGTTACACATTCAGAACAGGAAGAAGACCAACTCTTTAAAGGAATTGGTGAAGGTAGATTTTATGAAGTGACCGACAGAGCAGACTTACTTCCTATTGATGGGAAAAAACGAGCAGGTCGTGGTGTAAATTTCGGAGACTTCGATAATGATGGCGACCTGGATATTTTTGTTTCAAATTATAGATTGCAGGATAATTTTCTCTGGGTAAATGATGGAACAGGACATTTTAAAAATAAAGCCCTTGAACTTGGAGTAGCTGGAATTGAAGTTGATGGCTGGTGGGGACATACGATTGGTAGCGAATGGGCAGATGTAGATAATGATGGTGACCTCGATCTTATTACAGCAAATCTTGCCCATCCCCGTTATATTGATTTTTCCAATATGACGATGTTGTATATTAATTGCGGTGCTCCAGATTGGAAATTTACTGATGTTCGACGAGATACTGGAATAAGGTTTGAAGAAACTCATTCCGAACCTGCCTGGGGTGACTTGAATAATGACGGTTTTCTCGACCTCTACATAAATTGTGTATACGAAGGAAGACGTTCTTTCCTTTATATGAACAACTGTGATGGAACTTTCAGGGAAGTAACTTTCTTAGCAGGAGTTCGTCATTTCAATGGTTGGGGAGTAGCTTTTACAGATTTCGACAATGATGGAGACCTGGATATTTTAGCTGCCGGAGGAAAAATTCAATTGTTCCGTAATGATACTCCAAAATCTGGAAACTGGCTGGAAGTAAAAGTTATTGGGAAGGATCATTCAGATGGAATTGGCACGCGTTTAACTTTATCAAATAAACAAATTTCTTTAACCCGTGAAATTCAAGGTGGGAAAGG
>JAGLWO010000374.1 GCA_023133395.1 Candidatus Cloacimonadota bacterium
TATGATGAAGTGGGGAAAGACGATGATCAGTGGATTTATCTTCCTGCTCTTAAAAAAGTGAAACGCATTTCCAGCGATAGTAAAAGCGATTATTTCATGGGTTCCGATTTCACATATGATGATCTTGGCGATCGTCATCCATCATCTGATTCACACATATTATTGCGCGAGGAAACAGTTGATGGAGAAGATTGCTATGTGGTGGAAAGCATTCCCAGAGAAGAGGAATATATGTATTCCAGAACCATAACCTGGATCATTAGAGATAAATGGATCGGAAAGAAAAAGGAATTTTACGATGAAGATGATGACCTGCTGAAAACGCTTACCGTGAAAGAAGTTGAGAAGATCAAAGATTATCTTGTTATCACAATTTCTGAAATGCATAATATTCAAAAAGATCATACCACAAAAATGGTACTGAAAAATGTGAAAGTAGATACTGGGATTTCCGATAATAAATTTACCGAACGAATGATGAAAAGAGGAATGTAACTTTGGAGTAAAATATCCGTGATATTTAAAAAAACATTAACACCCCCAGTTAGTTAACGGGGGCAGGTGGTTTCAAAAAAAGGAGAGAACAATGAAAGAAGAAACAAAAAAATACACAGAAGCAAACAGGAAAGCTTGGAACGAAGCAATGCCGAAACATAGGAAAGTTATGAATGAAAAATGGGATAAAATGCTTTCGGATTCGGAGTTCATTTTCCAGAAAGATGAAGAATTAGAAGAACTGAATGAAATCGAAATAAAGAAAAAGCGAATTGCTCATTTATCCTGCAATAATGGATTCGAGTTAATGTCTTTAAAAAGAATGGGAGCAGGGAGGTGTGTTGGATTCGATATTTCAGATAAAGCAATAAAAGACGCTAAAACAAGAGCAGAAAAATTCAATATCGATTGCGAATTCATCAGGACTGATGTATTTGATATTTCAGAAAAATATTTTAACAGTTTTGATTTGGTTTATATCACAGTTGGTACTTTAGTCTGGATTCCCGATTTGAAAGGATATTTCCAAAAAGCAGCTCAACTTTTGGTCGAAAACGGTATTCTCTTCGTTTATGAACACCATCCTTTTGCCAATGTTCTACCTTATGATAATGAAATTGAGGATCATTTAAGAGTAATTCATAACTATTTTAATGATGAGATTTACGTTGGTAAAGGAGGAATCGATTATTATGAAAATACGACTTATGATTCTTCTCCTGCTTATGAATTTTCCTACACGATTTCTGATTTAATAAATGCGATAATAGAGAATGGATTTTATCTAACTTTATTTAATGAATATGAAAAAGATATTGCCTTAGTTTATGAATATCTTGAAAAATCGGATTTGGAATTACCATTGAGTTATATTTTGACAGCAAAGAAAATTGTGGAGTAAAATTATGAAATATAAATTAGTAACAACAACCAAAAGACGAGACCTGATTGATAAAGGTGATGAAATAGTAATTGATGTCTGGCCTGAATTCATGCTGCACGATGCAGTTGCAAATGAATGGTTTTTCGAGCTTTATGAAAAATTTCCTGAATTTCAATATTGGCTTTTGGATGGAGAAGAGATAGTTGGAATAGGAAATTCGATCCCATTGTCCTGGGAAGATAAGCTGGAAAATCTTCCTGAAGAAGGCTGGGATTGGGCTTTAGAAAAAGGGTTTAAAGATAAAGATAAGAATCTTAAAACAAATTTGATATGTGCACTTTCGATCACCATAAATCCGAAATACCAGGGAAAAGGGATCAGCACGGAAATGATTAGATCTATGGTTCAGATCGGAAGAAAACACAAACTTGAATCCTTGATAATTCCAGTTCGTCCAACTTTGAAAAAAGATTATCCATTGGTTGATATTAGAAAATATATAACTTGGAAGAGAGATGATGGACAGCTATTTGACCCCTGGCTTCGAGTTCACGAAAAACTCAGTGGTAAAATCATCAAGGTTTGTTCCAAAGCAATGAAAATTTCAGGAACAATTTCTGACTGGGAAAACTGGACAGAAATGAAATTTCCTGAAAAAGGAAAATATATTATTCCCGGAGCATTGAAACCTGTGGAATTCGATATAAAAAAAGATGTTGGGATTTACATCGAACCGAATGTTTGGGTTGAGCACAAATTGTAAACAGCGAACCAGTCTTCGCTAAGCTTCGACTTGGCAAGCAAAACGAACGAATCCAAACTTTCATACTTAATTTATTTATGTTCGTTCTTGTTAGTTGCTAAAAAAACAGAGGATGTTCATTTGGTTATTTATCACATTCATAAGAAGAAGTGGGTGAAAATGAATCTGCTAATTAAGAAGGTGGAAACAGGAGAAGAGCGTAGCCGGATTTGTAAGAAAATCATTCTATCACTTCCAGGCTGGTTTGGTCTTGAAGAAGCAAATAAGGACTACATTGAGAAAGTGGCAGATACTACCTTTTATGCTACTTATATGTCTGATAAAGTAGTAGGGTTTTTCTCGATCATTTCACATTTTCCTCAAACAAGTGAGATCTATGTTTGTGG